>NZ_JBYLHW010000045.1:0-22045 GCF_057747715.1 Bacillus sp. JST-5
ATAAGAGAAATTGGAGTATGCGTGCTTCTTTTTTGCTTTCAATTTGTTCTTAAACCCCAAAATTTAGTATAGAGCCAAAAAGAAAAAACAACCTAAACGGTTGTTATTCTTCATGACTTTCCTCATTTTTCTGTACACGATGTTCTTTTGTACTAATGGTTAATTTACCAGAATAAATTTCTTCTAAAGATTTCCCTACATTTTTTTTGGAAACATATTTCTCCAATAGAGGTTTTTCTTCTTCTTGTAATTGACGAGCACGTTTAGCCGCAATCGTTACTAATGAATATTTAGAATCAATTTTGTTTAATAACTCATCGATAGATGGATATAACATATTACTCATCCTCCAATAGCTTTTTATATCTTTTTTCGACACGATGTCTTCGGCAATGTTCAGCCACGACAATTGCTTTTATGCGCTCACATGCTTTGTCCACTTCGTCGTTTTCTACCACATAATCATATAATTCCATCATTTCAATTTCTTTTCTTGCCTCATCCATACGATTTAGAATTAATTCTTTTGATTCTGTTCCTCTAGAAACAATTCGTTGTTGTAATTCAGATAGGCTCGGAGGAGCTAAAAAGATAAACAATCCATCAGGAAATTTTTCCCGAACTTGTTTGGCTCCTTTTACTTCTATTTCTAAAAACACATCTTTCCCTTCGTTCAACGTTTTTTGAACGTAATCAATAGGAGTTCCGTAGTAATTCCCTACATATTCTGCATATTCTAACAGTTCATCGTTTTGGATCATCTTCTCAAATTCTTCCCGTGTTTTGAAAAAATAGTCTACTCCGTCAACTTCCCCTTCTCGTGGTTTTCGGGTTGTAACAGAAATGGAATATTCAAAATTGACATCAGGTTGGGAAAATATTTTCTTTCTAACCGTACCTTTCCCTACTCCTGATGGCCCGGAAAGAACTATGAGAAGCCCTTTTTCATGTTCCATATTTTATTAAACCTACCCTTCTAGTGATTCTTTATCTAAACGTTGTGCAACAGTTTCTGGTTGAACAGCCGATAATATGACATGATCGCTATCCATAATAATAACTGCTCTTGTCCTTCTTCCATAAGTTGCATCAATTAATGTCCCACGGTCTCTCGCATCTTGGATCAGCCTTTTAATCGGAGCCGATTCCGGACTAACAATTGAAATAATTCGGTTGGCAGAAACGATATTACCAAAACCGATATTAATTAATGAAATTCCCATAAGGGTCCTCCGTTCGCCATTGAATTATTTTCACCTGTAATAAAAACAATTAAACGATATTTATTCCACATTTTGTACTTGTTCTCTCATTTTTTCAAGATTGCTTTTCATTTCTACAACAAGTTTTGCAATGTTGGAATCATTTCCTTTCGAACCAACAGTGTTAACTTCTCGATTCATCTCTTGTAAAAGAAAATCTAGTTTTCTTCCGACTGGTCCATTCTCTTGAAGAATTGTTTCAAACTGTTGGATATGACTTTTTAATCTTGTGATTTCTTCCGTAATATCGGAACGGTCTGCAAATATGGCTACTTCCGTTAATATTCTTGATTCATCAAACATTGATTGAACGTATTCTTCCATCTTTTTTAATAGACGTTCCCGATATATTTCAACAACTTTAGGAGCATATTGTTCCAGCTCAGTTGTTAAATTTTCCATTTTTCTCAAATGGTTATATAAATCTTTTTCTAATATTTCCCCTTCAACTTTTCTCATTTCATAAAGATGTTTAGCTGCTTCATCAACAGCTTGAAGAATGACAGATTCTAACTCTTTATTTTCCTCTTCAACTTCTTCGATATGTATTAAATCTTCCTTCATTAGAAAATGAGAAAGTTCGTGGTCCTTATTGATATGATATTTATCTTTTAAATCTTCTATGAAATGATAATACTCATCTATTAATGTCCAGTCAACATTTAATCGACGCTTCAGAAGATTATTTCCTTCAATCATAACAAAAATTTCAATGCGTCCTCTAGATATGAATGGATTTACTTGCTTTTTAATACGATCTTCCAAATATAATAATGGACGAGGAATACGAATATGATACTCACTAAATCGATGATTCACCGTTTTCATTTCAACTGTTACAGTTGTGTCATCAACCATTTTTTTACTTCTTCCAAATCCTGTCATACTATAAATCATTATTCCACTTCCAATCCATCTCAAATTATATACTTTGGATTGCTAAACTATCTCATACAAAAAAGGTAATAGAGCACCTCTATTACCTTTTCCATTATAACATATTTACCATCTATTTTCTTATTAAAAATGAACCAGCCAATAAAAATGTTGGGATGGAAGCCATTGCACCGATCAATAGCCAATCTCTTACTTCTATTGGAACGGTATGGAAAACTGGCTGCAATGGTGGATAATATATAACTACAAGCATTAATAATAACGATGAAAGGACTGCCCATGTTAGGTACGGATTGCCAAAAGGATTTCTTGAAAAAATAGAAATCTCGCTTCGACAATCATAAACATGGATGAGTTGTGCTAATACTAATGTAGCGAATGCTACCGTTTGAGCGTATGGTAAGTTGTCGGGATGTTGATGATAACTAACTAAAAAGGCTATTAATGTGCTAATTCCTATTAAAAATCCTCTTGATACCACTTTCCACCCAAGTCCTCTTGCAAAAACTCCTTCTTTCGGATCCCGGGGTTTTCGTTTCATGACATCTTCTTCTGGTTGATCCAAACCTAACGCCATAGCTGGTAGTCCATCCGTAACTAAATTCACCCATAAAATTTGAACAGGTACTAATGGTAACGGTAATGCCAAGATCATAGCAAACAACATCACTAATATTTCTCCTACATTAGAAGCCAATAAATAACGGATGAATTTCCGAATATTCTCATATATATTTCTTCCTTCTTGTATAGCTGCTTTAATAGTAGCAAAATTATCATCGAGCAACACTAATGAAGATGCTTCTTTTGCAACATCTGTTCCGCTCATTCCCATTGCAATTCCAATATCTGCTGATTTAATTGCTGGTGCATCGTTTACACCATCTCCTGTCATCGCTACAATATGGCCTTTATTTTGCAGTGCATGTACAATTTTTAATTTATGTTCAGGTGATACGCGGGCAAAAACGTTCACTTCATCGACCACTTCTTCCAATTCTTCGACGCTCATGATTTCTAATGTTGGCCCATCAATCACTTTTCCATCACGATGAGTTATTCCTAATTGCACGGCAATCGCTTTTGCTGTAATAACATGATCCCCGGTAATCATAATTGTTTTAATGCCGGCTTCTTTACATTCCTTAACTGCTTGTTTTACTTCTGGGCGAGGAGGATCAATCATCCCTTGTAACCCGAGAAAAATTAAGTCTTTTTCAGCATCTCTTTCATGTTGGATTGAAGCTGCGTTCGCAATCGGTTTATAAGCGATAGCAATTGTTCTTAATGCTTGTGAAGCTAGTTGATTTACAGCATCTTTAATTTTTGATTCATATTCATAGGATAGATATTGCTTTTTCCCTTTCCATAAAATGGACTCACTTGAACCAATTAAAACGTCTGGTGCACCTTTCGTTATGACGAATTGTTGTCCTTTTTTATTTTCAATAATAACGCTCATCATTTTCCGACTGGAATCAAACGGGAATTCTTTAACAATTTTATATTCTTGTAAAACTGCATCCCGATTTAAACCTAATTTCATTGCTGATACTAATAGTGCACCTTCTGTAGGATCACCGTCGATTTTGAACTCATTATTATCTACTATTAATCTAGCATGGTTACATAATAATCCGAAGAGTAATAATTGCTGTAAAGAAGGTTCATTTTCGGGTTCTATAACATGATCGTTGTATAAAAACTCTCCCTTAGGATCATAACCGGTACCAGTAACGGTCCATGTTTTCCCCCCACTCCAAAGATGAGTAACTGTCATTTTATTTTGCGTCATTGTTCCTGTTTTATCAGAACAAATCACTGATGCACAACCTAATGTTTCAACCGCTGGGAGTTTCCGTACAATCGAATTTTTCTTGATCATTCGTTGAACACCGAGTGAGAGAGCAACCGTTACAATTGCTGGAAGTCCTTCAGGTATAGCAGCTACTGCTAATGAAACACCTGCTAGGAACATTGTATATACGTCATGACCTTGGTAAACACCGATACCAACCACTAATAAGGTTAATAAAATAGCAACTGTAATTAATATTTTCCCTAGCTGTTCCAGTCGCCTTTGCAATGGAGTCATTAATGTTGATGTATTTTGAAGCAAATCGGCAATTTGTCCCATAGCCGTTTTCATTCCAGTTGCAATGACAATTCCTTTTCCTGTTCCTCTTGTTACCAACGTTCCCATAAAAGCAGTATTTGTCATATCACCAATACTAATATTTGCTTCGGAAATTGGTGAAACATCTTTTTGAACAGGAATGCTTTCACCCGTTAATGCAGATTCTTCAATCTCTAAACTATTGGCATCAATGATTCGAATGTCAGCACCTACTCGATCTCCACTTGATAACAAAAGAATATCGCCAGGTACAATCTCTTTAGATGGGATTTTCACCCATGTACCATTACGTAAGACCGTCGCTTTTGGGGCAGATAATTCTTTTAATGCATGTAATGATTTTTCAGCTTTTCTCTCCTGTATAAATCCTAAAATACCATTCATTAACACTATTAATATAATAGCGATAGCATCTATATACTCACCTAATAAACCTGATAATAATGTCGCTGCTAAAAGAACAAGGACCATAAAGTCTTTAAATTGACTAAAAAACAGGATGATAGCTGATTGCTTTTCACCTTCATCTAATTCGTTACTCCCGTATTGTCTTCGTCTCTTTTCTGCCTCCTTATCGGTTAAACCTTTTTCTACATCCGTTTGTAACGCCTTTTCTATATCTTTCGGATGCATTTGATGAAATTTCATTTTGCCATCTCACTTCCCCCTAAACAATAAAAAAGAGTTGTCCATCTAGAGAAAGCATATTCAGACATGTCCAAAAAAATGCTATACTTGTAAATATTAATACAGATGGACCGTTTTTTCGGTCGAACGGAAAGAGGATGAAGCAACATGTCATTTGACGGATTATTTACGAAAGCTATGACCAATGAATTATCTCATCATTTAGTGGGAGGAAGAATCACAAAAATTCACCAACCGTTTGAAAATGAACTTATTGTAACTGTACGGGCCAAAGGAAAAAATCATAAATTATTGTTATCTGCTCATCCAACCTATGCGAGAGTACAAATAACGAACGAACAGTATGAGAATCCAAAAGAACCATCGATGTTTTGTATGTTGCTGAGAAAACATTTAGAGGGATACATCATAGAAAATATTTATCAACACGAACTTGATCGGATGATTATTTTTGATATTAAAGGGAGAAATGAAATTGGAGATGTTTCTTATAAACAACTTATTGTCGAAATTATGGGGAGACATAGCAATATCATCCTTGTTGAACGGAGCCGTCAATTAATTATTGATAGTATTAAGCACGTCTCATATGCTGTAAACAGACACCGTGCGATTTTACCTGGACAAAAATATGTACTTCCACCAGCACAAAATAAAGTAAATCCTCTTGCCATAACAGAGGAAGATTTATTGAAAAGAGTTGATTTTAACGCAGGTAAAATTGACGATCAACTTGTTCGACAATTTGCCGGAATTTCACCACTTCTTGCTAAAGAAGTGATATTTCGTGCTAAACTTGTTAACAAAACGTCATTACCACTAGCATTTTTCGAAACCATTAAACCCATTAAAGAAAATGCTATACAACCATCCCTGATACGAACAGAAAATAAAGATTTCTTTTATTTCTTTCCATTAAAACATCCGAATGGAGAAATCATTTCATTTTCGACTTTAAGTGAACTGCTTGACCGGTTTTATTTCGGTAAAGCTGAGCGAGACCGTGTAAAACAAGTAGCAGGAGATATTGAACGCTTTATTGAAAATGAAAAAGATAAAAATGTTCTAAAAATAGAGAAGTTAAAAGCGACGTTACATGAAGCAGAGCATAGTGAACAATACAAACTGTATGGTGAATTGCTGACGGCTCATTTATACGAAATAAAAAAAGGAATGAAGGAAATTACCGTCGTCAATTATTACGATGAAGAAGGAAAAATGGTCACTATCCCACTAGACCCAAAAAAATCACCTTCCGAAAATGCTCAAATCTACTTTACGAAATATCAAAAAGCAAAAAATTCTATAGACATTGTGAAGGAGCAAATCAAAAAAGCAGAGGAAGAAGTGAATTATTTTGATACACTTCTCCAGCAAATACAATCCGCCTCTCCAAAGGATATTGAAGAAATAAAAGAAGAATTACGAGAACAAGGTTACTTAAAATCGAAAGGCCATAAAAAAGATAGAAGAATATCAAATAAACAAACTCCGCAATTAGAAGAATACCGTTCTTCAGATGGTACACTCATATTAGTAGGAAAAAATAATAAACAAAATGATTATTTAACAATGCGTTTGGCAAAAAAGGAAGAGCTTTGGCTACATACAAAAGATATCCCTGGGTCCCATGTCGTTATTCGAGACAGTAATCCAAGTGAAAAAACAATTATTGAAGCTGCAACGATTGCTGCTTACTTTAGTAAAGCAAAAAACTCTTCTTCGGTGCCTGTTGACTATACGAAAATCAAATATGTACGAAAACCAAATGGAGCAAAACCAGGTTATGTAATCTATGATCATCAACAAACTGTTTATGTAACTCCTGATCAACAATTGATTACAAAGCTAAGAAAACAATAAAAAAGTATCCACACATAAACTCCCCCATTATTAATGGGAGGAGTTTTTTTGGATTTTTCCAAATTAATCGATATCTCCTTTCCATTCACTTGGAGATTTCATCCATTTGCGAATTTGGTCAATATCTATTTCTGTAATAAATCCTTTTTCTTTAGCTACTTCCATTAAAGCGGAAAAATTACTTAAAGAATCATAAGGAACATTTGCTTTTTCAAAATTTTCTTTTCCGATGGCCAACTCATACGAGAAAATGGAGACAACTCCTAAAACATGACATCCAAACGATTGTAGTACGGAAACGACTTCTAATGAACTTTTTCCAGTAGAGATTAAATCTTCAATGACGACAACGTTTTGACCTTTAGATACTTTTCCTTCCACTTGAGACCCTTTTCCATGCTCTTTACGTTTAGACCGAACGTAACACATTGGTAAATTTAATCGATCACTAACCCATGCAGCATGTGGAATACCAGCCGTCGCTGTACCAGCTATGACATCAACATTCGGAAAGCGTTCTAAAATGATACGACACAATCCTTCTGCAATAATCGTTCTCACTTCTGGGTAGGACAATGTTAAGCGATTATCACAATAAATAGGAGACTTGATTCCCGATGACCATGTAAACGGATCGTTAGGTTTTAACGAAACCGCACCAATTTCCAACAACTTTTGTGCAATTTTCTTATCCATTACCTATCCATCTCCCATTCTCTCTTGATTTGCCAATATGCTTCTTTTGGATTTTCCTTTTTCGTAATAGACCTACCGACAACAATATGGGATACTTTCTTCTCTTTTGCATATGCAGGGGTTGCTACTCTCTTTTGATCATCCGTTTGATCAGTTGAAAGTCTAATCCCTGGAGTAACAATATAAAAGGAATCTCCCAATCTTTCCCTTATAATTAAAGATTCATGGACCGAACAAACAACTCCATCCAATCCACTCTCTTTCGTAAGAGTCGCAAAATGTAACACACTATCTTGCAAAGTGGTTTGAACAAGCTGCTCTTTTTTCATTTGTTCTTCTGTTGTACTGGTTAATTGGGTTACAGCAATACATCGTGGTCTTTGACCGTTTATCGTTCCATCTTCCAAACCTTGGATCGCTGCCTTCATCATTTCTTTTCCTCCTAAAGCATGCACATTCACAAGGTCAACATTCAATTTAGACAATCCTTTCATCGCTCGATAAACGGTATTTGGAATATCATGAAGTTTTAAATCTAAAAAAATATGATGTCCTTTTTCTTTAATTCGTTGAATAATAGATGGACCTTCTTGATAATAGAGTTCCATTCCTACTTTTACAAAAAGAGATTCGTCATGAAAATGATTTAAAAATTGATCTACTTCATTTTTGGTTGAAAAATCTAAAGCAATAATAATCGATTTATTCATCAGCTCAAGCTCCTCCCAATGCAATCTTGAATGTTTTCAAATCCTAATTCATCTAATTTTCGAGGGAGTTGTTCAATGATAGTAGGACAAACGAAAGGATCGACAAAATTCGCTGTTCCTATAGCAACTGCACTTGCTCCAGCATATAAAAATTCAATGACATCATCGACCTTCTGTATTCCTCCCATACCGATAATGGGGATCGACACGACTTGAGCTACTTCATATACCATACGAATGGCAATCGGTTTGATGGCTGGTCCGGATAATCCACCTGTATTATTTTTTAAGATAGGTTTAGCCGTCTTTACATCTAACCGCATCCCAAGAAGGGTATTAATTAATGTGATACCATCTGCTCCCCCTTCTTCGACAGCTTGTGCCATCAATTTAATATCAGTTACATTTGGTGAGAGTTTGACATATACAGGAACGGAAGATACCTCTTTTACTTTTTCCGTTAATTCTTTTGCAACGTCAGGATTCGTTCCAAACATAATACCGCCTTGTTTTACATTTGGACAAGAAATGTTTAATTCTAAAGCTTTGACATTCGGTGCTAAACTAATTTTTTTCGCAACTTTTACATAATCCTCCATTTGTGATCCAGCAATGTTTGCGATAATTGGCACATCAAACTGTTCCAACCAAGGAAGCTCTTCCTCCATGACTTTCGTTAAACCTGGATTTTGTAAACCGATTGCATTTAACATTCCCGAAGGTGTTTCAGCAACTCTCGGAGTAGGATTGCCAAAGCGAGGCTCAACAGTCGTTGCCTTAATCATAATTGCTCCTAAAACACTTAAATCATAAAGCTTCGCAAATTCCTTCCCGAAACCGAAACATCCTGATGCCGGCATGATTGGGTTTTTAAGGTTTAATCCCGGCAATTGTACACGTAGTCGATTCACAATATGACCTCCCCGATATGGAAAACTGGCCCGTCTGAACATATTTTTTTATAGTTAAGGTCACTTTCTTGTTTCTTAACTTTTCGTACACAGGCGAAACAAGCACCGATTCCACAAGCCATTCTTTCTTCAAGTGATACATAAAGATCTTGATCTTTAAATCGTTCCTCTAACGCTTTCAACATTGGTATAGGACCGCAACTGTATATACGATCACCCGTTAATTGTTCTTGATCCAATAGATTAGTAACAAACCCCTTCGTTCCTTTTGAGCCATCAACAGTTGTAACAAAAGTTGGACCTAATTGTGTAAACTCATCGATGAAAAACATTTGTTCCTTTGATTGAAAACCTAATACGTGAAAAACGTTTACCCCTCTTTTATTTAATTGTTTCGATAGTTCATATAAGGGTGGAATTCCGACTCCTCCACCGATCAGAAGAGCCGTTTTTCCTTCATCCATTCCTGTTAATGGAAATCCATTTCCTAATGGACCAACTATGTCCACAAAATCCCCAACTCTTTTTCTTGACAATAATCTTGTTCCTATCCCTTCTTTTCGAAAAATAATGGTAAATTCTGACCTCTCTTTTTCAATATTTGCTATACTAATCGGACGCCTTAAAAGTGGTGTTTGTTCTTCAACTTTTATGTGAACAAATTGCCCTGGTTCCTTCATTTCTTGAACGAGAGAACCTTTTAATGTCATAGCATAAATAGTCGAAGTAAGTTCCTCCATTTTGATGATTTCCATGTTCTCCCGTCTTATCATTTTCAAATAGCCCCTTTCCGTAGAATTGGTTGCATCGCTTCAGTCGAAAATGCCATTGATTCTAATACTCGTAATATCGCTTCAGCTGTATCTAATGAAGTTAAACACGGAATACCATTTTCTACAGACTCTCTTCGGATCCTAAACCCATCCCTCTCTGGTTGCTTTCCTTTTGTCAACGTGTTGATGACCATTGTTACTTCACCATTTCGAATCACATCTAATAAATTTGGTCCATCTGAAGAGACTTTTTCAACCACTTTACAATGAATACCTTCTCGGTCTAAAAATTGTGCCGTTCCACTCGTCGCAAATATTTGATACCCAATTTGATTGAAGCGCTTTGCTAATTTTAATCCTTCATATTTGTCTTTGTCGGCAACGGTAATTAATACAGATCCATATGGTTGGATTTTCATTCCTGATGCGACAAGACCTTTATATAATGCTTTTTCCAGTGTAAAATCTTTCCCCATCACTTCCCCAGTTGATTTCATTTCAGGACCTAATGTGATATCTACTCGACGTAATTTCGCAAAGGAGAAAACTGGAACTTTCACGAACACTTCTTCTTTTTCTTCCACTAAGCCTGTCTGGAATCCTAGTTCATTTAATGAATGTCCTAATATGACCTTCGTGGCTATATTGGCCATAGGAATATTTGTAATTTTGCTCAAAAATGGAACCGTACGACTTGAACGTGGATTCACCTCTAATACAAACACTTCATCATTGCATACGACATATTGAATATTTAACAATCCAACAATTTGAAGACCTTTCGCTAATCGTATTGTGTAGTCGACTAGTTTTTCCTTTACTTGTTCGGATAAACTTTGGGGTGGATAAACGGCGATGGAATCTCCTGAATGGACTCCCGCTCGTTCAATATGTTCCATTATTCCAGGGATTAAAACATCATTTCCATCGGAAATCGCATCTACTTCAATTTCTTTCCCCGTTAAATATCGATCAATTAAAACAGGATGTTCTGGATTTACTTTTACGGCATTTTCCATGTAATGGATTAATTCTTCTTCGTTATAGACAATTTCCATTGCCCTTCCACCAAGCACATAAGATGGACGTACCAATACCGGATAACCAATTTCTTTTGCTACTTCGGATGCCCCTTTAACACTAAATGCTGTTTTTCCTTTAGGTTGTGGGATTTTTAGCTCTTTCAATGTATGTTCAAATTTATCTCGATCTTCGGCACGGTCTAAATTCTCTAATGATGTTCCTAAAATGTTTACTCCTTGTTCGACTAATTTAGAGGCAAGGTTGATCGCTGTTTGACCTCCAAATTGAACAATCACTCCGATCGGTTTTTCATGTTCAATAATGTGCATAACATCTTCGAGCGCTAAAGGTTCGAAATATAGTTTATCGGAGATGCTAAAGTCAGTAGAAACTGTTTCTGGATTATTATTTATGATAATCGCTTCCATTCCTGCTTCTTTGATCGCCTGTACTGAATGAACAGTTGCGTAATCGAACTCAATCCCTTGTCCGATTCGGATTGGGCCCGAACCTAATACGAGAACACTTTTTTTATCCGAGATTTTTGATTCATTTTCTTCTTCATAAGTTCCATAGTAGTATGGTGTAACAGCCTCAAATTCGGCTGCACAAGTATCAACTGTTTTATATACAGGTAATATCCCTTGTTTTTTTCGAAAGTAATATACTTCATTTTCCTCTGTTTCCCATAATTCTGCGATTTTCTTATCGGAAAATCCCATTTGTTTTGCTTCTAATAAAATTTCCACATTCCATTTGTTCTCTATTAATACTTCTTCAAAATCTATAATTCTTTTAAATTTTGCTAAATAGAATAAGTCTATTTGACTCCATTCATGAACTGTTTCAATAGAAATCTTTCTTCGAATCGCCTCTCCAATAAAATACATTCTTTCATCTCCGGCTTTTCGAATTCTTTTTTCTAAAAGGTCGATAGAAAGATTTTTTGCACTTTCAAGTTCTAAATGGTAAACATTGCTTTCTAACGAACGAATCGCTTTTAAGATCGATTCTTCAAATGTTCTACCAATGGCCATTACTTCCCCGGTTGCTTTCATTTGCGTCCCTAGTAATCGATTTGCAGATTCAAATTTGTCAAATGGCCATCTTGGAATTTTTGTAACGACATAGTCTAATGTAGGTTCAAAACTTGCATACGTTTTTCCAGTCACTGGATTTTTCATTTCATCTAATGTTAAGCCAACCGCTATTTTGGCAGCCAATTTAGCAATTGGGTAGCCAGTTGCTTTAGAAGCAAGCGCACTGGAACGGCTTACGCGTGGATTTACTTCAATGATGTAATATTGGAAGCTATTTGGATCTAATGCGATTTGGACGTTACACCCTCCTTCAATTTCTAACGCACGAATAATTTTTAACGAAACATTTCTTAAAAGCTGATATTCTCTATCTGATAATGTTTGACTAGGTGCAACGACAATTGAATCACCCGTATGTATTCCTACCGGGTCTATATTTTCCATGTTACAGACAACAATAGCCGTATCGTTTTGATCCCGCATAACTTCGTACTCAATTTCTTTATAACCAGCGATACTTTTTTCTAATAAACATTGAGTAACCGGACTTGCCTTTAATCCTCCTGATACAATGTCTACTAATTCTTCATCATTATGGCATATGCCTCCGCCAGTGCCTCCTAGTGTAAAAGCAGGACGAACAATGACCGGATAACCGACTTTATTGACAAATTGAAATGCTTCTTCCAAATTATGAATGATATCACTTTCTGGAATTGGTTCATTCAATTCGGTCATTAATTGACGGAATAAATCTCGATCTTCTGCTTTTTCAATCGCAGATAACTTTGTTCCTAAAATTTCAACCCCATATTCCTCTAAAATTCCTGATTTTGCTAGCTCAACAGCCATGTTTAACCCTGTTTGTCCCCCTAGTGTCGGCAATATCGCATCTGGTCTTTCTTTACGAATGATTTGACTGACAAATTCAAGGGTAATCGGCTCAATATAGACAACATCAGCAATTTCAGTATCAGTCATAATCGTTGCAGGGTTTGAATTGACTAATATGACTTTATATCCTTCTTCTTTTAAAGCTATACAAGCTTGAGTTCCAGCATAATCAAATTCTGCTGCTTGCCCGATGACTATTGGACCAGAGCCAATGACTAAAATAGAGTGGATATCTGTTCGTTTAGGCATGGGAAACGACCTCCTTTTTTGTAGATGCAATCATTTCCATAAATTGATCAAATAATGCGTTCGTATCTTCTGGTCCTGGTGATGCTTCCGGATGGAATTGAACAGAGAATGCTTGAGCAGTTTTATGTTTTAAACCTTCAATCGTTCCATCATTCACTGCTACATGAGTTACAATTAAATCTGTATGTTGAAGCGATTGTTCATCAACTGTATATCCATGGTTTTGTGAAGTCATATATATTTTCCCTGTTTGAACGTCTTTAACTGGATGATTAGATCCGCGATGGCCATATTTCAGTTTTATTGTATCGGCTCCACAAGCAAGAGCTAATAATTGATGACCAAGACAAATACCGAATATAGGAATTTTCCCTAATATCGTTTGAATCATATGAATGGCACATGGAACATGTTTAGGGTCTCCTGGGCCATTAGATAATAAAATTCCATCAGGGTTTAATTGTAAAATCTCCTCTGCCGTTGTGTTATAAGGAACAACATAGACATCAAAATTCCTTTGGTTCAATTCCCTTAATATTCCATGTTTCATCCCAAAATCAACTAATACTACTCGATATCCTCTACCGGGACTTGCATAAGCGGTTTTTGTCGAAACTTGTTTTACTAAATCAGTAGGCAACTCTTTTTGCTGAAGTTCGTCAAGTACTTCTTGAATATTCACATCTATTGAGCAAATGGCTCCTTTAATCGTGCCATGCTCTCTAATTTTTCTTGTTAATTTTCGGGTATCTATTCCGCTAATTCCCGGAATGCCTTTCATTTTTAAATATTGGTCCAATGTTAATTGACTTCGCCAATTGGATGGGTGTTCACAATGCTCTTTAACGATAAATCCTTTCATTGCAGGTTGAATCGCTTCAAAATCGTATCGATTAATACCATAATTACCGATTAAAGGATATGTCATCGTTACAATTTGTCCACAATAAGATGGATCTGTCAGCAGCTCTTGATAGCCTGTCATTCCCGTATTAAAGACTACTTCTCCAATTGAAGACTTCTCACTTCCAAATGCTTTACCAACAAATATCGTCCCATCTTGCAAAATTAATTGTCTTTTCATACCTTCACACGCTCCTTTTTCCAAACCGTTTTCCCTTCGAAAATCGTTCGAACCGGCCATCCTTTACATTTCCATCCTTTAAAAGGAGTATTTTTTCCTTTTGAAATGAAAGTTTCTGGATTAATTTCTTCTTCTAATTCAAGATCGATAAAAACTAAATCTGCCATTGTCCCAGGTTCAATCGTTCCATATGGTAATTGAAAGGTTTTCGCTGGTTTTATTGTCATGAAATCAATTAATTGCTTTAATGTAAAAATGCCTTTTTGAACGAAATTCGTATAAAGAAGTGGAAAAGCTGTTTCTAATCCGACAATTCCAAACGTAGCAAGATCCATCCCTTTATCTTTTTCTTCTTTTGTATGAGGGGCATGATCAGTAGCAATAAAATCAATCGTGCCGTCTAATAATCCTTCTATTAATGCTTGTTGATCTTCTTTTCCTCTTAAAGGTGGATTCATTTTAAAATTCGGATCTAAACTTGGTATATCTTCATCACACAACAATAAGTGGTGTGGTGAAACTTCAGCCGTCACACGAATTCCCGCTCTTTTCGCATCTCTAACTATTCGAACGGATTCTTTCGTACTTATATGGCAGACATGATAATGACAACCTGCTGCTTCAGCCAACAAAACATCTCTTGCGATTTGAACCGACTCACAAATGGAAGGGATTCCTTTTAATCCGTACTTTTTAGAAAATTCTCCTTCATGTACACAACCATTGTTAATTAAAGATTCATCTTCACAATGAGCAACGATGGATTTTCCCAGCTTTGTAGCTTCTTTCATTGCTTCAAACATCATTCTTGCCTCTTGTATGCCAACTCCATCATCCGTAAATGCGAAGGCTCCTACATTGGCCAATTCTTGGAAATTTGTAAGCTCTTCTCCTTTTAATCCTTTTGTAATAGAACCATATGGCAATACTCGAACTATTGCTTTTTCTTTAATTCGATTGATGATATCCATCATTACTTCCTGACTGTCAGGAACGGGGTTAGTATTGGGCATTGAGGCTACGGTTGTAAACCCGCCTTTCGCTGCTGCCAATGTTCCCGTTTCAATTGTTTCTTTATATTCTCCACCAGGCTCCCTTAAATGAACGTGAAGGTCGATAAATCCTGGAGATATAAGTAATCCATCCGCATCGATCGTTTCACCATTTGATTTCAATTCGATGGATTGAGAAATTTTTTCAATTTTACCGTTTTTAATAAATATATCTTTCTTTTCCATCCCTCCATTTTCATTAAGCAAATTCCCGTTTTTTATAAGTAATTCCATATCCTTTACCCTCCTCTATTGCATTTTTTAATACTGCCATGCGCACAAATACACCATTCTCCATTTGCTTAAAAATTCTTGAACGTTCACATTCAACAAGTTCATCAGCTATTTCAACTCCTCGATTTACCGGCGCAGGGTGCATAATAATACTTTTGTCTTTCATTTGTCTCATTCGTTCACGTGTTAACCCGTAAGATTGATGGTATTCTTGCTTACTCATTTGTAATTTTTCTTTGTGTCTTTCAAATTGAATTCTTAATAACATGACAACATCCGCTGTTTCAATAGCTTCATCCATCGATACATATTCTCCGTATGAAGAAAGTTCTTCGTCTTTCCATATAGGTGGTCCAGAAAATAAAACTTTTGCTCCTAACCGATGTAGCGTTTGTACGTTAGACCTAGCAACACGACTATGCGAAATATCTCCAATCATTGCTACCTTTAATTGTTCAAATGTCCCAAATTCTTGTTGAATGGTGAATAAATCTAATAAACATTGTGTTGGATGGTGCCCACAGCCGTCTCCTCCGTTAATAATGGATAGGTTCATATCCTTTAATTGATTGAAATAGCGGTCTTCTTGATGACGAATGACGACCATTTGTACACCGATGGATTGTAATGTTTTGACGGTATCGTACAATGATTCTCCTTTTAAAATGCTTGAGGTTGATGCTTCAAAAGGGATGACATGAAATCCTAACTTTCTTTGTGCAACTTCAAAACTTAATTTTGTTCGTGTACTTGGTTCAAAAAATAAATTAGATACAAATATTGGATGAGGAGGTTTCCATGTCATTCCTTTGGAAAATTCGTTTGCCTCATCTAAAATTTTTTGAATTTGTGAAATGGTTAAATCATTCATAGTCAACAAATGTTTCATTCATTATCATCCCTTCTGTAAATTAAGTAAAAAGAAAACACCCTAAACATTTAGGGTGTTTAACATAAGAGAATAAGTTATAACTATTCAACTTATAGTTAGCTTAAACACCCTTAAGAGCCTCACAGGACTACTTTTAAAAGGTGAATCTATAATTGTAAAAAAATCCCTCTTTCTTTAGATAGAAAGAGGGTAGAATGAGACACGATGTCTATTCATCCCTCTTCATAGTCTCACAGGACTATAGTTAAAAAGGGCGCTACTCAAAAATCGCTACTACATCGTTTGAATCAATTTCTTTCATTTGTACAACTACTTTTTCAGATTTGGAAGTAGGAATGTTTTTCCCAACGTAATCTGCACGAATCGGTAGTTCACGATGGCCACGGTCCACTAAAACGGCTAATTGAATTTGTGCCGGTCTTCCGAAATCGACTAAGGCATCCATAGCAGCGCGAACCGTTCTACCAGTATATAATACATCATCTACTAAAATAACTTTTGTTCCAGTGATATCAAATGAAATGTTGGAACCTAACACTTGTGGTTCCTTGTCTTTCGTTTTGACTGATAAATCATCACGGTACAATGTGATATCAACTTCACCAACTGGTACCTTTGCACCTTCAATTTGTAGTATTCTCTCGGCTAATCTTTGGGCAATATAAATTCCTCTAGTACGAATACCAACAAGGGCTATATTTTCAATTCCTTTATTTTTCTCAATAATTTCATGAGCAATTCTCGTTAACGTTCTTCGAATGGCTTGTTCATCTAATACGATTGCCTTTTGTTCCACCTGAACATCCTCCTTTTAGAAGTGCTAGGACATAAAAAACCTCTCGACAGTCGAGAGGTAGATGTCAAAACTAAACAGGGACTAAACCTATTTTTTCCGTTTCCTTGACAGCCTCTCTGGACTGTATTAAAGGCTATTTACTTCTATTCCATGATATATTTCCTCAATCATTCTGTCAACGACTATTTCTTAAATGATTTAATAATTGTTGAAAATCATTCGGTAATGGGGCTTGGAATTCTAAATACTCATTGGTCCTTGGATGGCTAAAACCAAGAATCCCAGCATGTAAAGCTTGTCCATCAATTGGCAATGTCTTTTTCGGTCCATATTTGGGATCACCAGCAAGTGGATACCCAATATATTTCATATGGACACGTATTTGATGAGTTCTTCCTGTTTCTAAAACACATTCAACATGAGTAAATTTGTCAAAACGTTCAATTACACGAAAATGTGTGACAGCCTCTTTTCCATTATCGACAACAGCCATGCTTTGACGATCGTTTTTGTCTCTTCCTATTGGTGCATCAATGGTCCCGTGATCATGAGGGATAACCCCATGGACGATCGCTTGATATTTTCTTGTTACCGTCTTATTTACAAGCTGATTAACAAGGGATTCATGAGCCATATCATTTTTTGCAACCATTAATAACCCTGATGTATCTTTATCAATTCGATGTACTATTCCAGGACGTAAAACTCCGTTAATGCCTGATAAGTCCTTACAGTGAGCCATTAAACCATTGACCAATGTACCATGTAAGTGTCCAGGTGCAGGATGAACAACCATTCCCCTTGGTTTATTAACAACGAGGACGTCTTCATCTTCATAATAAATGTCTAAATCCATCTCTTCTGGTTCAACATCTAGATTCTTTGGTTCAGGAATGTTAATGACGATGACATCATTCGAGTTGCACTTATAATTAGGCTTTACAGTTTTATCATTGACTAAAACATCCCCATTTTTTATCCATTCCTGAACTTGAGATCTAGACCATTCACTGTTTAATTTCGAAATAATTTTATCTATTCGTTCTCCGGTTTCTTCATTATGAACGATGTGTTCGATTGTCTCCATATGTTTACTCCTTCTTTGCAGCTTTTTCTTCTTTAATCATTTGAATGGCCATGATAATAACTCCTATAACTAAAGAAGAGTCGGCTATATTGAAGATGGGATAATTATAAGTAAATATGTATACATCAATAAAATCTACAACTTCTCCTCGGAAAAGTCTATCAATAAAGTTCCCGATAGCACCGGCTAACATAAAGGATATACCTAGGCTAAGCAGCATTTTTCCTTTCGCCCAAGTGCGTAAAAAGTAAATAAGTACAACTGTAACAACAATGGTGACGATGTAGAAAAACCACATTTGCCCTTCTAATATTCCCCAAGCCGCACCGCGATTTCTATGGGAAGTTATATAAAGAACGTTTTCAATAATAGAAAAGCTCTCGCCAATTTCCATCTTTGCTACTATCAACCATTTAGAAATTTGATCTATCGCTATGATGGCGAGAGCAATGAGATAATAAATCAAACCGCCAACCTCCTAAGTATTCTTTTATCTTAATGAATTGTAGCATAATTCCAGCTTATTTGCGACATTCAGTAAAGGGAAGTAAGCGGTTTTCGGAAGTACTTTAACATTAGTTCTTGATCGTAAATGGTACGGGCAGTAGGGACTGCAAACAATAAATCATAAGGAATAGGTTCACCAGTTTCTTCACATAAACCAAAAGTCCCTTCCTCCCATTTTTTTAATGCGATTTCAATATCTTCTAACTCTTGTTCTGTCCACTGTTTAACGCTAGGGGATAAGTTATTATTACTTAATTTTTTCATTAAGTCATTCTTCATGCTTATCATTAAGTTGTAAACGTGATCCATTGAATGTTGCATGAACATCCCCTCGCTTTCTTTGAGTCAAAACTCTTTCTTAAGAAAGCCAAGAAAAAGCTATCTCAAGTATTAGTCTTGAGATAGCTGAATGTATTATTCATAATGATTTTTTACAACTTCGGCACATCTTGGACATAATGTTGGATGTGAATCATCTTTTCCAACTTCTGTTGTGACCACCCAACATCTTTCGCAAGTTTCACCTTCAGCTTTTGTTACTAAAACAGCTGCGTTATCAAGTTTCAGTGCGTTTTCCGGAGCTTCTTCATAATCTCCAGCTAGTTCATAATCGGAAACGATAAACAACTGTGCCACATTTTCTTTGATAGTTTGTAATAGCTGTTTCATATCATTTTTAACGTAAAGGGTAACTTTCGCTGTAAGTGACTTACCAATCACTTTTTCATTTCTCGCTTCTTCTAAAGCTTTTAGTACATCATCACGTAGTTTTAAAAATTGATTCCATTTTTTCAATAACGCTTCTTCGTTTGGTAGCTCTTTATATTCAGGGAAATCTGTTAATTGTACACTTTCTTCCGTAACTCCCGGAATGAATTCCCAAACTTCATCTGTTGTATGAGATAAAATTGGCGATAATAATTTCGTTAAAGAAACTATACATTCATAAATGACCGTTTGCATCATTCGACGCGTTGGATCATTTGGAGCTTCAATATATAAAACATCTTTTGCAAAATCAAGATAAAATGCGCTTAAATCCAACGTACAGAAATTGTTAACTGCGTGATAAATATTAGCAAATTCATAATTGTCATATGCTTCTCTCGTTTGTTTTATTAAACGATTTAATTTCACAAGCATAAATTGATCCACTTCTCGCAATTGTTCATACGGAACAGAATCTTTCGCAGGATCAAAATCAAATAAATTTCCTAATAAGAAACGGAATGTATTACGAATTTTACGATAAACTTCGGATACTTGTTTAAAGTTATCCATAAATACACGAACATCTTGCGTATAGTCTACAGAAGATACCCATAGACGTAAAATGTCAGCACCATATTGTTTCGTAATTTGACTTGGAAGAATGACGTTACCTAATGATTTTGACATTTTCTTTCCTTCACCGTCTACGGTAAAACCGTTAGATACTACACCTTTATATGGTGCATGACCAGTTACAGCCACACTTGTAATCAAACTAGAATTAAACCAACCACGATATTGGTCAGAACCTTCTAAATAAATGTCTGCCGGATGTGTTAAATCTTCACGTGTTTTTAATACTGCATAATGTGATGATCCTGAATCGAACCATACATCCATAATATCGTTTTCTTTTGTGAAGATTCCGTTTGGACTTCCTGGATGAGTAAATCCTTCAGGGAGAAGATCTTTAGCTTCACGCTCAAACCAAATATTAGAACCATGCTTTTCAAATAATGAAGCGACATGTTCAATCGTTTCATCCGTAATAATTGCTTCTCCATTTTCTGCATAGAAAACTGGAATAGGAACACCCCATACGCGTTGGCGAGAAATACACCAATCACCGCGATCACGGATCATATTATAAAGGCGAGTTTCTCCCCATTTATTATGCCATTTAATATTTTGAATTTCCGTTAGTAACTGTTCACGCAATGGTTCTATAGAAGCAAACCATTGTGCTGTTGCTCTAAAAATCACCGGTTTTTTTGTACGCCAGTCATGTGGGTAAGAGTGTGTAATAAATGATAATTTTAATAAAGCACCTTTTTCTTCTAACTTTTGCGTAATGGCCTTGTTTGCATCATCATAGAACAGCCCTTCAAATCCTGGTGCTTCTTCTGTCATCATACCTTTATCATCAACCGGGCATAAAACATCCAACTTGTATTTTTGCCCAATATAAAAATCATCTTCCCCATGACCAGGAGCTGTATGAACACAGCCTGTACCTGAATCGGTCGTTACATGTTCACCAAGCATCACTAAAGAATCTCGCTCATATAATGGGTGTTTAGCAACTACATATTCTAATTCTTTACCTTTAAACTTAGATAAAACAGAGTAATCTTCCCAACCAACGACAGTGGCAACATTTTCTAACAATTCTTCAGCTACCACATATTTTTTGTTTCCAACTTGAACAACGACATAATCTAATTCAGGATGAACAGAAATTCCTAAGTTAGCAGGAATTGTCCAAGGAGTAGTCGTCCAAATAACAATTTCCGTATCTGTATCTAAAATACCTTTTCCATCTTTAACTGGAAAAGCAACATAAATAGATGGAGAACGCTTATCTTTATATTCAATCTCTGCTTCAGCAAGAGCTGATTCAGAAGAAGGAGACCAATATACTGGCTTCAATCCTTTATAAATATATCCTTTTTTCGCCATCTCTCCAAAAACACGAATTTGTTGTGCTTCGTATTTTGGATGTAATGTAATATAAGGATTTTCCCAATCTCCACGTACCCCTAATTCTTTAAACTGTGATCGTTGGCGATCAATTTGTTCGTAAGCATACTCTTCACATAGTTTACGAAATTCTGCTATTGACATTTCTTTACGGTTTACACCTTTATTCGTTAATGCTTGCTCAATTGGTAAACCATGTGTATCCCACCCTGGAACATAAGGAGCATCATATCCACTCATTGATTTAGAGCGAACAATAATATCTTTTAAAATTTTATTTAAGGCATGCCCCATATGAAGATCACCGTTCGCATATGGTGGTCCATCGTGAAGAACAAATTTTGGTCTTCCTTTTGTACGTTCTTGAACTTTTTTATATATGTCCATTTTCTCCCATTTTTCACGAATTTCTGGTTCTTTTTTCGGTAAATTTCCACGCATTGGAAATTCCGTTTTTGGCATTAGTAACGTATCTTTATAATCCACGTCTTATACTCCTTTCAAAAATAATAAAAAGTGATAGTAGAGTAGAAAACTGATTTCAAAGGGACAGCTCATGCTGTCTCTTTTACTCTCAGCTTCCCCTCATCAAACCGTAC
>NZ_JBYLHW010000046.1:0-21954 GCF_057747715.1 Bacillus sp. JST-5
GGATTGTGGCATTAGCCCACAACTTCCTGAAAGTAGCCGGCATCCGCCAGCTACTTTCAGATAAAAATCGAAAAAATATAAAAGCAAGTGGAGAGAAACGAATTGTTTTTCTCCACTTGCTTCATTTTAGGGACTTATCGGACAGCCCCATCAAAGGAATGTCTATCAAGGTTTGTCTTTATAATGATTGGACTGTTTTTCTTGCTTATCCTCTAAGTTTTGCTTTTCGTTCTTTTTATTCAGTTTATCTTTTGGTTGATCTACGGCATTTTTTGGTTTTGGATCTTCTAAATCCGCCGGAACTTCGGGCATTAGTCGACCGACGATATCAGAAAGCTCATTCATAATCCCCATAATTGGGGCACCATTTTTAATATCTTCATTAATCTCTCTTAATCTTTCCATTACATCAGGATCTGCAATGACAATAGCATCTGCTCCATGAGGATCATCTTTCAAACTTTCTGCTACTGTATATTTAATGGAATCTACATCGGAACGTTCTAACTTCGCATCCACATCTATTCCAACAACGGCAATATTACCTAAAACAACAGCTGTGGCATCTTTCACTCCTGGAACACCAGAAGCTAGTTTAACTAAATGTTCAGCTTTTTTTTGAGAAGAAATACGATCATACTTTTGATCTTCAGTATTTCGAACCGGAACAACTCCGTTTTCGTTATTGTTATTTTTTGCTGTATCATTATTGTCATGATTACATCCTATCAGTATAAGAGCTGCTGTTATTACAATGGTAAAAAAATATTTAAGCAAGATGATTCACCTCTTTATAGGAAGTCTTACTGTTAGTTTGTAAAATTCCTTCTATCTTTATGCATGAAGACATATATTTTAGAAAACTTGGTTCTCACTAAAAATAGGCTTATTCATCGTTTTTTTGAGTAGATGATTAAGATTTAATCACATATTCTATGGTAAGAATACTATTCAGAATTTTTTAACAGGAGGCATTCTTTTGGGGAAAATTTATGTATTAGATACAAATGTCTTATTACAAGATCCCTATTCCATTTTTTCATTTGAAGATAATGAAGTGGTGATTCCTGCAGTCGTATTAGAAGAATTGGATTCCAAAAAAAGAAATATGGATGAAATTGGAAGAAATGCACGCTTAGTATCTAAGCTTATTGATCAGTTAAGACAAAATGGAAAACTTCATGAAAATATCCAACTAAATAACGGTGGCGTTTTACGGATTGAATTAAATCATCGTTCTTTTCACGAACTTCAAGATATATTTTTAGAAAAAACAAATGATAATCGAATATTAGCGATTGCCAAAAATTTATCACTAGAAGAAGAACGAAAAGAAAATGGACGCCCGGTTATTTTAGTTAGTAAAGATGCTTTAGTTCGAGTGAAAGCGGATGCGCTCGGTTTAATGGCGGAAGATTTTTTGAATGATCGAGTGATTAATGTTGATGAAATGTATACAGGATTTCAAGAAATGTATGTAACAAATGAACAGTTGGCTCATTTTTATAAGGAAGGGAAAATAGAAATAGAAAGCGTTTCTAATATGTTGTTATATCCTAATCAATATGTGATTATGAAAAAACCTGAAAATCCTTCGTCTTCAGCTCTAGGGATCGTTGATTCCATTAGTGGAATGATAAAAAAACTCAATCCCATGCAAGATCAAGTATGGGGAATTAAACCAAGAAATGTTCAGCAATTAATGGCATTTGACTTATTGCTAAGACAAGATATTCCTCTTGTTACGTTAGTCGGAAAAGCAGGAACAGGGAAAACATTAATTGCTTTAGCTGCTGGCCTCATGTTAACAGAAGATTTTCGAGCATACAATAAATTACTCGTTGCGCGTCCAATTGTTCCAGTAGGAAAAGATTTAGGGTTTTTACCTGGAGAAAAACAAGAAAAATTAAGGCCATGGATGCAACCAATTATCGATAACTTAGAATTTCTTTTCAATGTGAAGAAGCAAGGAGAAATTGAAAATATTCTAGCAGGAATCGGTTCTATAGAAATTGAAGCGCTCACTTACATTAGGGGCAGAAGTATTCCAGACCAATTTATCATTATTGATGAAGCACAGAATTTAACGAAACATGAAGTGAAAACCATTCTGACTAGGGTGGGAGAACGCAGTAAAATTGTTTTAATGGGGGACCCAGAACAAATTGATCATCCATATTTAGACGAATATAATAATGGACTAACGTATGTAGTAGAAAAATTTAAAGACCAACGGCTTGCTGGTCATGTTAAATTGTTAAAAGGAGAGCGTTCCGAATTAGCCCAATTATCGGCACATATTTTATAAAAATGGAAGATTTGCCTAATGATAAAGGCAGATCTTCCATTTTTATGAGAATCATTCAATTCTAAAAGCATTAACATTTTTAATCGGGTTATCTCGATTGGAACCATCTCCAAAAATCACGTAAACAGGTCCATCTTCTCGGAGAGGTTTACCATTTATAGAAAATTGCAAGATAAATTCTTTTGCTTTTTCAATAGAAAAAGAAAATTCATCCTGATCTGTTTCAATAACTAAAGTATTAGCACTTTCATCAGGTTCTGCGTTTTGAATGAAAGGTGCTAGTGGCATTCCAAAAGTCCCCGTTAACACTTTTTCCTTTTCAAATTTTCGTTCTGTTTTTAACGTAGGAGGAAAAACGGCTCCTTCCCTAATTTCTCTATCCCAATGTTTAGATATAGACTTTTTATATTCCTCTTCTTCATCTATTTGCACATGTTCCTTTTCAAAATATGCAGATAAATCAATACGGCGATCATCAAAAATCCAAACACTCGGATCAATCGTTATCGGGAATTTTACTTTTCCTTTAAAAGAAATGATATCTTTCATTATTTTCACCTCTAATTGAGTATATGTTATTTTTTATAGCTATACAATGATTCCTACTTTCGGATGAATTACATAAATTTGTTTCAAACTAACAGAAAGGAGGAAGTAGCAATGTGTCAAAGTAGTGAGGAATTAAGTCAATTGATAGAAAAAGCCCTCCCTATAACGAATCAAGGAAAACTTGCCACTTATATTCCTGCACTTAGCAACGCTAATAAAAACGATTTATCGATTGCTGTATTAGATTTACATGGAAACTGTTTTTTTGCTGGTAATTATAAGAAATTGTTTACGTTACAGAGTATATCAAAAATATTAACGCTCGCCTATTGTCTTTGTGAGATTGGTTTTGAAAAAGTATTTGAGAAAGTTGGGATGGAACCAACAGGTGATCCATTTAACTCCATTGTTAAGCTTGAGTTATTAGATACGAAAAAACCTTTGAATCCGATGATTAATGCAGGTGCATTAGCGGTAACAAGTTTGCTTGTCGGTAAGAATAAGGAATTAAAATGGGAGGGATTTGTTCAGTTTGTTCGGAGATTAGCAAATAATGATACAATCACCTATAACGAAGAAGTTGCTTTTTCTGAATTTGAAACTGCTTTTTTAAATCGAGCTTTCTGTTATTTTTTAAAAGAACATGGTTTATATGACGGTGATGTAGAAGAATTATTAGAATTATATACCCGTCAATGTGCCATTGAGGTAAATTGTTTAGATTTGGCAAGAATAGGAGCTGTTTTTGCTAATAATGGAAAGGACCCATTTACTGGTATGGAAATTATCCCCATGAATGTAACTAGAATTTGCAATACGTTTATGGTTACTTGCGGTATGTATAATGCATCGGGCGAATTTGCGATAAAAGTGGGCATTCCAGCAAAAAGTGGTGTGTCCGGCGGAATCTTGGGAGTAGTACCAAATCGATATGGTATTGGCGTCTACGGACCAGCGTTAGATGAAAAAGGGAATAGTATTGGTGGTTGGAAGTTATTAGAATTGATGAACCGAAAATATAATTTAAGTATTTTTTAGCCGATAGATCCATGACTCCAAAATTAATAAAGTGCGTCAGGAAAAATATGAAAATGTCTTTTCTTACAAGGATCATCGAGACAATTCCATTTTTATTATTCTTGCAAAAATATATTATTGAAGGTAAAATTTATTAAGAAGTATTTTCCGATTGTACCTTAAAGGGGGATGAATGGTGGCGTCAGAAACGAAAACGAATCATAGGGAAAAAGCCTACGAAATATTAAAGGCTGATGCTGAAAAAATATTAAAATTAATTCAAGTACAGATGGATAACTTAACGATGCCCCAATGCCCTTTATATGAGGAAGTATTGGACACCCAAATGTTTGGCTTATCCCGTGAAATAGATTTTGCTGTAAGGCTTGGTTTAGTCGATGAAAAAGACGGTAAAGAATTGTTAGATTCTTTAGAAAGAAAGTTATCTGAATTACACGAAGCCTTTATGAAAAAGTAATAGTTTTGAAAACTCAAACAGTTGACTTAGCAATTGTTTGAGTTTTTTATTCAATCCTAATAGATTTGGTTAAAATTTCATACACAAAAAAACAAGGATAATCGAATATTAATCAAGAAATATAATTTTAGATAACCTTTTAGATTGGAAGATAAGTATGATCAAAAATATACTAAAATCCTATGACTATTCAATTCTTATTGTTTACATCATTTTATCAATCTTCGGGTTAGTCATGGTTTATAGTGCGAGCATGATTACCGCAGTAGCAAACGGTCTAGAAAGTGATTTTTTTTATAAAAAGCAGCTCTTAAACTTAATCATTGCGTTTTTTGCCTTTCTCATAGCAGCTATCTTTCCATATAAAATCATGAAAAGCAATAAATTTTTGATCCCTATCGTTTTCCTTTCGCTAGTTGGATTAATAGGGTTATTTTTCTTTGGAATTGTTGCTAATAACGCACAAAGCTGGTTCGATTTAGGAAGCAGAAGTATTCAGCCAGGGGAATTTGTAAAACTGTGTGTCATTGTATATATGTCTGCAGTTTATGCAAAAAAACAAAAATATATCGATCAATTTAACAAAGGAGCCGTGCCCCCGTTAGTTTATTTAGTTATTGCATGTTGTTTAGTTGCAATACAGCCAGATATCGGGACAGCATCAATTATTTTTGCGATCGGATGCATTATTGTTTTATGTTCAGGTATGGGATGGAAAAACTTGTTTAAACTGTTCATGATTGGACTAGCGCTATTATTATTTATTTCTCCTTTTTTACTTATGAAAAAGGATGAAATATTAACCGAAAACCGAATTGGACGGTTAAACAGTTTTATCAACCCTTTCGAATATGAACAGACAGAAGGATACCAAGTCGTAAATTCATACATAGCTATTGGAAACGGTGGTTTAACAGGGGTAGGTTTAGGAAAAAGTATTCAAAAATTAGGGTATTTGCCTGAGGCTCATACCGATTTTATTATAAGTATTGTATCAGAGGAATTAGGCATTTACGGAGTAGGTTTTGTCATTTTTTCACTTGGTTTTCTTACATTAAGAGGTTTTTATATTGGGATGAAATGTCGAGATCCATTTGGAAGTTTATTGGCTTTTGGTGTTTCTGGAATGATTGGGATCCAGTCATTTATTAATTTAGGAGGAGCAACTGGACTCATCCCGTTAACAGGGGTTACCCTTCCTTTTGTTAGTTATGGTGGTTCATCCCTACTTGTATTATCAATAGGGATTGGAATAATATTAAATGTTTCAATGTTTACAAACTATGAACTGAATTATAAGAAAAAAAAGGTAGAAAATGAAGAAATAAAAACTTCAAAAATTAAGTGGTCCTACTAATTTTCATTAAATTTCTCTACTAGACAAATGGGGTGAGTATATGGCAAGAAAAATTAACAAAGTATTGGTTGCCAATCGAGGAGAAATAGCTATTCGAGTATTTCGTGCTTGCACGGAATTAAATATTCGAACGGTAGCGATTTATTCTAAGGAAGATTCAGGAGCTTATCACCGATATAAAGCTGATGAAGCGTATTTAGTTGGTGAAGGTAAGAAACCGATAGAAGCATATTTAGACATTGAAGATATTATTCGGATTGCCAAAAACTGTGAAGTAGATGCTATCCATCCTGGATACGGATTTTTATCCGAAAATATAGAGTTTGCTCGAAGATGTGAAGAAGAAGGAATTATTTTTATCGGACCGAACACCTATCATTTAGACATTTTCGGTGATAAAATTAAAGCTCGCCAAGCAGCAGAAAGAGCAAACATCCCAGTCATTCCAGGTAAACCTTTAAATAATTTGGAGGATATCGTTCAATTTGGTAAAACATACGGTTTTCCGTTAATTATTAAAGCCGCATTAGGTGGCGGTGGACGTGGAATGCGTATTGTCCGTCATTTAGAAGAAGTAAAAGAAGCGTTTGAACGTGCTACATCAGAGGCGAAGACTTCTTTTGGCAGCGACCAAGTTTATGTGGAAAAATTTATTGAAAATCCTAAACATATCGAAGTTCAAATTTTAGGAGATCAATACGGAAATATTGTTCATTTATTTGAAAGAGATTGCTCCGTTCAACGTAGACATCAAAAAGTGGTAGAAGTAGCTCCATCCGTTTCATTATCAGAGTCATTAAGAGAAAAAATTTGTCAGGCAGCCGTCCGGCTAATGAAGAATGAAAACTATGTGAATGCTGGTACTGTGGAATTTTTAGTATCTGGTGAGGACTTCTATTTTATAGAGGTAAACCCAAGAATTCAAGTTGAGCATACAATTACCGAACTTATTACTGGTATTGATATCGTTCAATCTCAAATTCTAATTGCTGAAGGTCACCAATTGCATAGTGGTGTCGTTGGAATACCAACGCAAGAAAAAATAATCACACACGGTTATTCAATTCAATCTCGCGTAACAACAGAAGATCCGCTAAATCAATTTATGCCGGATACGGGAAAAATTATGGCTTATCGTAGCGGTGGGGGATTCGGTGTTCGTTTAGATGCTGGAAACGGATTTCAAGGGGCCGTTATTACCCCTTATTATGATTCTTTATTGGTGAAAGTTTCCACTTGGGCATTAACTTTTGAACAAGCCGTATCGAAAATGATACGAAATTTAAGAGAGTTTCGTATTCGTGGAATTAAGACAAACATTCCATTCTTAGAAAATGTGATGAAACATCCGAAATTCCAATCAGGAGAATACGATACTTCTTTTATAGATACTACGCCTGAATTATTTATATTCCCAGAAAGTAAAGATCGTGGGACTAAAATGTTAACATACATTGGAACTGTTACCGTAAACGGATTTCCTGGGATAGGGAAAGTACAAAAACCTCTTTACACCGAACCTAGAATACCAAAACTGAATGGTCAAACTCTTTATGATGGTACGAAACAATTATTAGAACAAAAAGGGCCGGAAGGGGTTGTCCGTTGGTTAAAAGAGCAAAAAGATGTTTTATTAACAGATACAACCTTTCGCGATGCCCATCAATCATTACTTGCAACAAGAGTTCGCACATATGATTTGAAACAAATTGCAGAACAAACAGCGAAATTGCTTCCAAATTTATTTTCCCTTGAATTATGGGGAGGAGCCACATTTGATGTTGCTTATCGCTTTTTAAAAGAAGATCCTTGGGAGCGGTTGCAAATTTTACGAAAAAAAATACCAAATCTTTTATTTCAAATGTTATTAAGAGGTTCTAATGCAGTTGGATATAAAAATTACCCGGATAATGTAATTCGAGAATTTGTTCAAAAATCCGCTCATGAAGGTATTGATGTCTTTAGAATTTTTGACAGTTTAAACTGGGTAAAAGGGATGGAAGTAGCCATTCAAGCAGTTAGAGACAGTGGAAAAATTGCTGAGGCAGCGATTTGTTATACGGGAGATTTATTAGATTCATCTCGTAAAAAATATAACTTAACGTATTATAAAGAAATAGCAAAAGAACTTGAGTCACTTGGTGCTCATATTTTAGCCATAAAAGATATGGCAGGACTCTTAAAACCTGAAGCAGCTTACATGCTTATTTCAGAATTGAAAGAAACGATTGACATTCCAATTCATTTACACACTCATGACACTAGTGGCAATGGTATTGCAATGTATGTTAGAGCAATTGATGCAGGAGTAGATATTGTCGATACTGCTGTTAGTTCTATGGCTGGTCTCACGTCACAACCGAGTGCAAGCACGTTATATTATGCTGTTGAAGGAAGAGATAGAAACATTCAAGCGGATGTTTTCGCATTAGAAAAACTTTCTCAATATTGGGAAGACGTAAGAAAATATTATTCATTTTTTGAAAGTGGTATGAATGCACCGCATACAGAAATTTATCAACATGAAATGCCTGGAGGACAATATAGTAATCTTCAACAACAAGCCAAAGCTGTTGGTCTTGGTCATCGATGGGAAGAAGTAAAAGAAATGTATTCTCGTGTAAATTTAATGTTTGGGGATATTGTTAAAGTAACCCCATCTTCGAAAGTAGTAGGAGATATGGCATTATTTATGGTGAAAAATGATTTATCAGAAGAAGATATCCTTTCACGTGGAGAAAACATAGATTTTCCAGATTCAGTTGTAGAATTTTTTGAAGGGTATCTAGGTCAACCAACTGGTGGATTCCCAACAGAGCTGCAAAAAGTGATATTAAAAAATAAAAAGCCAATTACCGTTCGTCCAGGTGAATTATTAGACGATGTCGATTTCGATGCATTAAAAGAAGAATTATCAAATGAAATCAATCGTCAAGTTACAGATTTAGAAGTTTTATCATATGCATTATATCCAAAAGTATTTTTAGATTATATAAAAGCTATTGACCAATTTGGAAAAATTTCTGTCATCGATACACCGACATTCTTCCATGGAATGAGACTTGGTGAAGAAATTGAAGTTGAGATTGAAAAAGGAAAAACGTTAATTGTTAAACTTGTTTCCATAGGTCAACCACAAACAGATGGGACAAGAATAGTATATTTTGAATTAAACGGACAACCGAGGGAAGTAATTATCAAAGATGAAAGTTTAAAAGATAAAGTAGTTGAAACGAAAATGGCTGATATGAAAAATGAAAGCCATATTGGTGCAACAATGCCAGGTACCGTGTTAAAAGTACTTGTAAAAACAGGAGAAAAAGTCAATAAGGGAGACCATTTAATGATTACCGAAGCTATGAAAATGGAAACAACTATTCAAGCCCCATTTTCTGGTACGGTTAAAGATGTATATGTTAATAATGGTGATGCGATCCAACAAGGTCAATTGTTACTTGAAATTGATAAAAATTGATCAAATGCCGGGATATTTCCCGGTTAATTTTTTATTTCCATAAATATTTTTGGATGAAAAAATTCAAATTCTATGCAAGTTGTTTTAGTGGGAAAATAAATAGTGCATATTTCGACTTTTGGTGGATCTGAAAAAATTTGAGGATATAAGCGAATATAGGCTAAAAAAGAACCGGCTTTGGCCGGTTCTTTTATGGTTGTACGGTTGCTGGGTGATCAGAGATCGTATCTTTTTGATCCAATTGTTGTTGTATCGCATTATTCAATTTTGCTTCATTTTTCTTACTACGAGTGACAAGTAGAACGAAATAACTAAAGACACCGAAAAGTAATGAAACAAACAATGCATGCAATAATGCAATAAAAATATTAAGTTGGGTAAAAATAACAAGCGCTCCAGCCATTACTTGTAATGAAACTAGAATAAATGAAATGATCCAACCGTAATACATAATCGGTTGATGTTGATAATGACGTATAGCTAAAACCATAACATACAAAATCCATAAAAAGATGATTCCTGCTAATGCACGATGTCCCATTTGAACCCACTCATAAATATTTGTAGGAAGTGAGAAATTTCCTGGCGTACACAGTGGCCAGCTTGGACAAATCATGCTTGCCTCTAAATGTCTAACTAATGCACCGGTATAAACAACAATGAAACTAAAAATTGTTAATCCGATGATATGTTTTTTCATGCGATTGTCGATAATTAATTTTTCTGCCTCGAATTTTTTATCAATCTCAAAGATTAAAAAGGTCAACAATAAAACAGCTGCAAACGAAATTAAAGAAATACCAAAATGAATAGCAAGAACAAAATCCGATTGTCCCCAAATTACTGCAGCAGCACCAATTAATCCTTGAATAACTAAAAATGAGAAGGAGAGTATCGATAAAAATTTAGTTTCACGTATATGTCCAATTTTTTTCCAAGATAAAACGGATAATAATAAAACTAGAATTCCAACAACACCTGACACGACACGGTGAGATAGTTCAATAATCAAAGCGGTATCAATATTAGAAGGGATGAGTTCACCATGGCATAATGGCCATGATTGTCCACACCCATCACCGGAATCTGTTTTAGTAACTAGCGCTCCACCCAATAGCACAAACAGCATCCCGATCGTTGTGATAACCGCCAGCTTTTTTAACCCTTTTGTCAATGTTTTTCACCTACTTTATTAGTAACCAATCAATCATATTCCACTAGTGTTTCTTAAACATTTTATCTCTTGTCCATTATAGTAGAAATGGTTGAAAGATGAAAGAATGTTTGTTAGTAATAAATATGGATATATTTTATATAGAATATTTTTCTTGTAAAATAATTTTGTTATGTAAAATTTTTATTCACCCATATATTATAGTGAATAGTGGGGATTGAAACAAAAAATTTGGTGCATCTTTTTATACAAGTCACAAATTAGTCAAAAACTATACAAAAATTTTTCACAAAATTGAATGTTTTTATGTTTTAATAAAGATGAAAAAAGTGATTTGAACAATCGAAAAAATATATGACAAATCTTTGAATTTATCTACTTTATATAGCGCAACTGTAGCAATTAGTGTCATAATAGTTTATAGTTATATACTGTAGTATATCAGCCTTTCTAAAAGGAAGGAGGAAAAAGAAGTGTCTAACTCTAAAGTTTTCAACGAGACAGAGATCAATAGCGACGATCACAGTCTCGATGAAAATATATCTAAATCTACGGTGCTAAAAGATTTTTTAGCTTTGATAAAAATAGGAATTGTAAATTCAAACCTAATTACTGTATTTGCAGGGATTTGGCTTGCTTTACAATTTAATGATCTTCGATTTTTATCGAATATTAGCACCGTTCTTTTAGCCGTAGTTGGTTCCGCTCTTGTTATGGCTGGATCATGTAGTTTAAATAACTTTATTGATCGTGATATTGACAACAAGATGGAACGAACAAAGGCGCGCCCGACAGTGTCAGGTAGTTTTCATCCGTCAGTTGCATTAATTGTAGGTTTTCTATTTATAACGGTTGGAACCGCTATGCTTTTTCAAACGACGATAACTGCTGGTATTATTGGACTTATTGGAGTCTTTAGTTATGTCGTTCTTTATTCTCTTTGGTCAAAACGCCATTATCCCATTAATACAATTATTGGAAGTATTTCTGGTGCTGTTCCACCGTTAATAGGATGGGCTGCAATTGATGCCAATCTTCATACGGCAGCTTGGGTGTTGTTCCTCATTATGTTCATTTGGCAACCACCTCATTTTTGGGCACTTGCTATGAAACGAACTGAGGAATATCGAGCTGCAGGGATTCCAATGCTTCCCGTCGTTTATGGTTTTAATGTAACGAAACGACAAATGGTTGTTTGGGTAGCGTTATTATTACCGCTTCCATTTTATTTAATTGAACTAGGAATTCCATTTGTAATATTAGCTACCTTATTAAATATTGGTTGGTTAATAATAGGATTATACGGATTTAAAATGAAGGATGATTTAAAATGGGCGAATTGGATGTTTATTTATTCGCTTAATTACCTGACTATCATGTTTGTATCAATGGTTATTGTAACGCTCATTTAAGGGAAAGCTAAGTTAAACAGCGCAATTTTGGCTCATTCACAATTGTTTTTTCAAGATCCTTTCCATTTTGAAGGTCTTGGATGTGCAATGAGCCAAATTCTATGAAAAATTATACATAGTAACTTAGCAATGAAAAATCAAATGTTTCTCCAATTTGAAACTTTGATTGAAACAATCATGAAAGAGGGGTTTGATTAATCTATGAAAAAATGGCGTCTGCTTTCATTATTCACATTACTGACGCTTTTCCTAACCGGTTGTGGAGAGCCTTATCTATCTACGTTAAATCCTGCCGGTGAAGTGGCTCAATCACAATATGATTTAATGGTTTTAAGTACCGCAATAATGGTTTTAGTTATTGCAGTTGTAGTCATTATTTATGCCATTGTGTTATTACGCTTTAGAAGAAAAAAAGATGAAGAAAATAAAATTCCTAAGCAAGTGGAAGGAAGTCATAAATTAGAAATTATTTGGACGACCATTCCAATTATCTTGCTTCTCATTCTTGCTGTTCCTACTGTTATTGATACATTCCGTCTTGCTGATGTAGAAGCAATGGAGAAAAAAGATAAAGACGGAAATCGTGAAGCATTGGTTGTCAATGTTCGTGCCAATCTTTACTGGTGGGAATTTGAATATCCAGATTTAAAAATTACAACTGCTCAAGATTTAGTAGTACCAACAGACGAAAAAGTTTTCTTTAATTTAAAAGCTTCTGATGTAAAACATTCATTCTGGATTCCTGCTGTCGGCGGTAAAATGGATACAAACACTGATAATGAAAACAAATTCTATTTAGTGTTTGACAGTAAAAAAGCTAAAGAAGCAAACAACTTATTCTATGGAAAATGTGCTGAACTATGCGGACCTTCTCACGCATTAATGGATTTTAAAGTCCGTGCAATTCCTAGAGAAGAGTTTGATCAATGGGTTGTTGCAATGCAAAATGCTGAAGATCGAACTCCTCAAAATGATTTAGCTGCTAAAGGTGAACAAGTGTTTACTGAAAAAGGTTGTATTGGATGCCATGCGGTTAGTCCGGCACAATCTGGTGGTGTAGGACCAAACTTATCTGACTTTGGTGATCGTTCACGAGTCGCTGGTATATTAGAACATAACGAAGAAAATCTTCGTGCATGGTTAGAAAATCCAGAAGAAATTAAACCTGGAAATAAAATGACAAACACTTATGATCCTTTAACATCTGACGAGTTAGATGCAATTATTGAATACTTAATGGGTCTTAAAGTTCAACAATAGGAATAAAGGGAGGCTTAATCGTGAGTACCTACGCAAAGAAGAAGGGATTCGGCGCGACAATATGGGATTATTTAACAACTGTTGACCATAAAAAAATCGCGATCCTTTATTTAATAGCCGGTGGATTGTTTTTTATCCTCGGTGGTATTGAAGCAATGTTGATTCGTATTCAACTAATGGAACCAAACAGTGATTTCTTAAGTGCAGGATTATATAATGAAATTTTAACCATGCACGGTACTACGATGATTTTCTTGGCAGCTATGCCACTATTATTTGCATTTATGAATGCAGTCGTTCCGTTACAAATCGGTGCACGTGACGTTGCATTCCCATTTGTAAACGCATTAGGATTTTGGATGTTTTTCTTTGGTGGAGTTTTCTTAAATTTATCTTGGTTTTTAGGTGGAGCTCCTGATGCTGGTTGGACATCCTATGCATCATTATCTTTGGCATCACCTACACACGGAATTGATTTTTATACATTAGGTTTGCAAATTTCAGGGTTTGGTACGTTAATGGGAGGTATTAACTTCCTTGTAACTATTATTAATATGCGTGCTCCAGGTATGACATTTATGCGTATGCCATTGTTTACTTGGACAACATTTGTTGCATCAACTTTAATTTTATTTGCATTTCCTCCATTAACTGTTGGTATCTTTTTCTTAATGTTTGACCGCTTGTTCGGAGCAAACTTCTTTGATGTAACAATGGGTGGAAATACAATTATTTGGGAACATTTATTCTGGATTTTCGGACACCCTGAAGTTTATATTCTAGTTTTACCGGCATTCGGTATTTTCTCTGAAATTTTTGCCGTTTTCTCAAGAAAACGTCTATTTGGATATTCATCCATGGTATTTGCAACCGTATTAATCGGATTTTTAGGATTCATGGTATGGGCTCACCATATGTTCACTACAGGTATGGGTCCAGTAGCTAACGCAATCTTTGCCGTTGCAACAATGGCAATTGCTGTTCCTACAGGTATTAAGATTTTTAACTGGTTGTTTACTATGTGGGGTGGAAGCATCAAAGTTACAACACCTATGTTATGGGCGATTGCATTTATTCCATCATTCGTCATGGGTGGAGTAACAGGTGTTATGCAAGCGGCTGCACCACTAGACTATCAGTTACATGATTCTTACTTTATCGTTGCACACTTCCATTACGTTATTGTTGGTGGGGTAGTATTTGCATTATTTGCTGGTGCCCACTACTACTGGCCAAAAATGTTTGGAACAATGTTAAATGAGACATTAGGAAAAATAACATTCGTATTGTTCTTTATTGGTTTCCATTTAACATTCTTTATTCAACATTTCTTAGGGTTATTAGGAATGCCTCGTCGTGTGTTCACTTACCTACCAAACCAAGGTTGGGATACACAAAACTTTATTAGTTCTATTGGTGCATTCTTAATGGCTGCTGGGGTAATTATTTTACTAATAAACGTAATTATTACATCTGTGAAAAACGAAAAAGTTGGAAACGACCCTTGGGGAGATGGACGTACATTAGAATGGTCAATTCCATCACCACCACCGTTCTATAACTTTAAACAAACTCCACTTGTACGTGGTTTAGATCCATATTGGATTGAAAAAATGGAAGGTAAGAAAGAAATGACACCAGCTGAACCATTAGGTGACATTCATATGCCAAATCCATCAATTTTACCTTTCATCATTTCAATGGGATTATTTATTGCTGCATTTGGTGCAATGTACAACCCATTAAATCAAATTGGTGATGCAAAACCGTGGGCTGTACCTGTATTAATCATTGGTCTTGCTATTACGTTTGGAGCAATGCTCGTACGTTCACTAAAAGATGATCATGGATTCCATATTCATAAAGAAGATTTAATTGATGATGAGAATAAGGGGGTAAAAGCGTAATGCATGCAGAGGAAAAATTCACACCCCAAACTTGGCCGGAATCACCTGAAAAAGCAACATTAGAAGGAAAAAATAAATTTTTAGGATTTTGGTTATTTTTAGGCGGAGAGACTGCATTGTTTGCTTCTCTCTTCGCTACCTACTTAGCATTGAAAAATAAAGTTCCTGCAACTGGAGATCATGCTTTATCAACAGAAATTTTTAGCATCCCGCTAGCTTTTGTTGCAACTATGCTTCTTTTAACAAGTTCATTAACTAGCGTATATGCTATGTATCATATGAAGAACTATAGCTTTCAAAAAATGCAAGCATGGTTACTAGTTACAGTATTACTTGGATTAGCATTCTTAATATTAGAAATTTATGAGTTCTATCATTATGTACATGAGTTTGGTCATACTTTTACTAGTAGTGCCTTTGGTTCTGCTTTCTATACACTTGTTGGTACACATGGTGCCCACGTTGCATTTGGATTATGTTGGATTACGGCATTAATGATTAGAAACGCAAAACGTGGTTTAAACCTTTACAACGCTCCGAAGTTTTATGTAGCTAGCCTTTATTGGCACTTTATCGACGTTGTTTGGGTATTTATCTTCACAGTTGTATATTTAATGGGAATGGTGGGATGATAGAATGGAACAGCAAATGAATTCTGGAAATCCACGAGTAGATATAAAATATAGAAAAAGAAAAAATGCTGAGGAAATGAGATATCAAGTCATTTCCTTCGCACTTATGATTTTCTTAACGGTTATTGCCTTTGTAGCCGTAGGTTATGATGGTTTCTCATCATGGTTTGTCGTACCATTTATTTTGCTATTGGCAGTTATTCAAGTGATTTTCCAACTTTATTATTTTATGCACATGAGTCATAAAGGGCATGAATTAATTGCCATATTTATGTTCTCAGGCGTTGTTGTAGCATTTGTAACAGTTTTAGCGTTCCTAACAATTATTTGGTGGTAATTCGTTACAAATTTTAATCTTCTATATTTAAAGGAAGGCAAAAATTTGCCTTCCTTTTCATTGAAAATTGAAGATTTGAGTTTCCGAACTTTACCAAGTTAAATGTCAAGAAGTTGTCATTTCGTTACATTGCAGGGCATTTTGTATAAGAGTATAATAAGTATTAGTATTTAAACGAGGTGACACACAATGTTTGAAATATCAATGTTCGGTTTTCGTGCATTATGGAGTCCTTATTTCCTTCTTTTTTTATTTATCATTACAATTGGTTTCTTCTATTCAGTTTTTAAACGTCAGCAAAGATATCCGAATGAGATAGCATTAACGAAAAAACAAGGAATTTTTTTTATTTTGTCAATTATGCTTTTGTATATAGTAAAAGGTTCTCCAGTTGATCTATTAGGTCATATTATGTTTACTTTTCATATGATTGCGATGGCTATCCTTTATTTGCTTATTCCCCCTTTATTAATAGTTTCTATTCCTAACTGGATGTGGGAACAATTTTTTAAAGTTCGCGTAATAAGGCAATTTTTTCAGTTTTTCACAAAACCGATCATCGCCTTAATTATGTTTAATGGAATGTTTTCATTCTATCATGTTCCGTTTATTTTTGACTTTATCAAAACGGATGTCATCTATCATTCAGTCTATACGTTCGTATTATTTATTTTTGCTATGTTTATGTGGTGGCCATTAATGAATCAGTACGATGAAGAACGTCAACTTAGTGGGCTGAAAAAAATTGGTTATTTATTTGCAGACGGTGTCTTATTAACTCCTGCATGTGCGTTAATAATTTTTGCTGATAGTCCTATGTATGCGACATATACTGACCCACAATTATGGGCGCAGGCTATGAAATTATGTGTACCTGCAGATTTATTGTCACAATTGACATTAAGCGGTCCTGAAATGTTTAATCTTATGCCTGCAAAATATGATCAGCAACTTGGAGGAGTAATTATGAAAATACTCCAAGAGATTATATATGGTTCTATATTATTTGTCGTATTTTTACAATGGTATCGAAAAGAACAAAAAGACAACCAAGAGAATGTATCATATGAACCTCGCTTATTAAAAGAATGAAGCTAATGTATTATGCATTAGCTTTTCTTTTTTATTTGCAGAGATGTTACAATTGTTTGAAAATAAAAATTGAAATCTTGAAATAATAAAACTTCTTGATTAAAATATGCCTGTACATAAGATGAGAGAGAGGATTGAAAAATAGTGAGTACAATTTTACCTACAATAAGTACATCATGTATTGTCATTAGTGCAATACTAGTTGCCATTGGTTGGATAAAAGTAAAGAAAAGAAATATTGAAGGACATAAAAAAACAATGAAGCTAGCGGCTATATTTGCTATTATTTTCTTTACTATTTATTCAAGTAGAACTTTGTTTATAGGGAACACTTCTTTTGGCGGACCAGACGAAATGAAAATATACTATACTATTTTTCTTATTTTTCATATAACGCTAGCAACGATAGGTGCTGTATTTGGACTTGTGACATTGTGGCTAGGTTATAAAAATCGTTTTGAAAAACATCGAAAGATCGGTCCCATTACTAGTGTTGTTTGGTTTTTTAGTGCATCGACAGGTGTAGTTGTTTATTTGTTATTATATGTCCTATATGACGGAGGAGAAACGACATCATTAATAAAAGCGATATTAGGATTTTAATGTTCAATAAAAAAATTGGCCTTATTTTGGCCAATTTTTTTATTAGATTTTAAAATTCATTTTGATTATTCCTGCTTCTTTAGCGGAGTTAAATAAGATTAAAATAAGAGGTCCTATAAAGAATCCAAGAATTCCGAATATCTGCAATCCTAAGAACATGGCAATTAAGGTAGCGAGCGGTGAAAGCCCGATGTGACTTCCCATTACTTTAGGTTCCACAGTTCTACGAATAATTAGTAAGATGGCAGCCAATATTGCTAGTTTTGTTCCTAATATAATGTTACCTGTTGCAAAGTGGAAAACGAACCATGGTCCTAAAATGACAATAGATCCAATAATGGGAATCACATCAATAATCCATATGATGATCGACATAACGATTGCCACTTCTGGAGTGATAATGAGTAAGCCAATAAGTGATACGATAAATATGATAATACTAACTAGAACTTGAGCTTTCATAAATCCAAAGACAACATTTGACAAGCGGGAGATCATAAATTCCACTTTTTCTTTTGTTGAATCTTTCAAGTGAGAAAAAATGCTATTTTTCACTCTTGGCATATCCAACATAAATAAAAATAACGCAATTAAGTATACTAAAACATTAACTAAAAAAGTTGGTATATAAGTAATGATGGATTTTATATTATCAATGCTTATAATTGCTAATAAATCGTTCTTTACATTAGCTAGAAAGGATTGGATTTGTCCATTCATACTATGCACAAACTCTTTCGGTAAATCTTTGGATGCCGAAATAACCCGCTCTTGTATGGACAACCATGCATCGCTTAATTCATTAATATAAGCAGGTGCATTCTCTGTAAATTTAATGACTTCTGTAACAACTTTTGTTACTGTAAAATACGATGTAATGGCTAAAATCAATAATAAAAGTAAAAATACAATTAATACTGATAGATTTCTTTTTATATTCAATCTTTTTTGCAAAAGCTTTACTAGTGGCTCCAATAATAAAGCAGTAATAAAGGCAATAATTAATGGTACTGCCAGTGGTAAGATAAAATAAAATAATGCTGCTATGATTAATATAGAGAGAATAATTAAAAAAATACGTTTATTGAAAAATCGAACCAAAGTTGTACTCCTTCCTATTTTTACTCATTAATTTGATTATAGTATTTTTTTATACTTGTACACAATAAAATTTTAGGCAAAAAATAAACGCATGAATCAGTCATGCGTTTAACTTTTTATTCTGCAAAAATGTCAATTTCTGCTTTTGCATCTTCTAAAATTTTCTTACATTGTGCAACTAAAGAATTTGGGAAATTTTCACCTTCACCATATTCAACACCATGAGGATAATAGTGTTTTCCTAGTAACGGTGTCATTAATTGAATGGTTGCATCATGTGCACCAACATCACCTTCAACTGCATATCCAAAGACACGTAAATAGAATGTTCCTTCTTTTAATTCAAATTTACGGTCATAAGAAACGCGGTCATAGTCCCATTGTTCGGCACGAATTAATCCGTGTTCAAACATAATTTCATCTAATCGATTTAAATCAATTTTTACATTTTCATAACCCGTATTTTCTAATTTCATTTTATTCCCTCCTAAAAAATCCGAGCTTAGCCTATATACTTACATCTCCTATTTAATAATAGTGCAATTGCTGAAAAGTTGCAATGAATACATGAAACGTTCACAATCATTCCATTACTTTTTTATCTTCTCCTTAAAAAGAATAAATTTATTCCATTTGGTTACTATAAAGTTTGAACGAATGAAATTTTTGAAAGGAGTGTTTTGATGGGGATCGTACGTGACGTAATGACAGATGAGGTGGAAGTTTGCTCACCGCTAGATACCGTAAATGAAGTTGCCACAAAGATGAAAGAATTAAATGTTGGAGCAATGCCCATTGTAGATAATGGAAAACTAGTTGGAATTATTACGGATCGTGATATCGTAATAAGATGTATTGCAGAAAATACGCCAACCACTTCAAAAGTTAGCGAAATTATGAGTAAAAATTTAATCACAATTAATCCGGAAGATTCTACTGAAGACGCTGTACGATTAATGGCACGTCATCAAATCCGAAGACTACCAGTTGTTCAAGGAGACAAACTTCTTGGAATTGTAGCACTTGGAGATTTAGCGGTTAATCACTTAACCGATGATCAAGCAAAAGAAGCATTAACCGAAATATCTGAACCTTCCCATCCAAATACATTACAATAATAAACTAGACATGTGGATTCCACATGTCTTCATCTTTTTGTGTAATAATATTAAGTATATAATGATGGTAAAAATAGTAGATTTATACCAAAAAAGAGAAAAATAGATTCTCTAATAATAATTTATAAGTTTTTACATATATTATAGTAATCTTTCAATATTTTAATAGAGTGGGAGGGGTTCCACTGAAAAACTTATTAAAAATTTTATTAATTGTATGTTTGGTTTTGTTAATAAGTAACTATTTCAAAAATCAATATCATAAGACTGAGGACGTTTTAGTTGAAGAGCAGCCAGAAAATCCTGAAGAAGATAAAAAATTGGAACAAGCATCATTAGAAGTAGCGAACCCAAGACCAAATGAGGGGGTATCAACATACCTTGGCCAGCCGTCAGAAATATTAATAGAAGAAATAGGAGAACCGGATCGTAAGGAGCCTTCCTTTTATGATTATGAATGGTGGATTTATAATAAAGAAAACAGTAAATATATGCAAATAGGTGTGAGGAATGGTATTGTTGTTACATTGTTTGCTTTAGGAAATGATTTGAATGTATATCCGTTTAAAATCGGACAAGATTTAGAAAGTATTTACAAAACCGTTGAATTACAGACTGAAATAGAGTTTAATTTTGATTCAGGTACGTATCGCTTTGAACTGTTTGAAGATGATGTAAATTCTAGACCATTAATACAGTTAGGAGATATTTTTGCGCAATTATACTTAGATAAATTCACAAATGAACTTGTTTCTATTCGTTTTTTAGATAAAGAAACCATTCTACTCGAACGTCCATATGATTTAACATATAGAGGAACCTTAATAGAAAATGAACCGGATTCGGAAGAGGAATGGAAGTTAGCAGAAAGAGCTACAGAACAACAAATCTTTGATATGACAAATGTTTTAAGAGAAAGATATAAATTTAAACCGTTGAAATGGGATAAAAAAACAGCGGAAGTTGCATTAAAACATAGCATGGATATGTACGAATCGAATCATTTTTCCCATGTTTCAGAGACTTATGGAGACTTGTCCGATCGATTAAAACAAGCAGAAATTTTTTATGAATCAGCCGGAGAAAATATTGCTGCCCATTATACTGATAGCATTGCAGTCATGATGGGATGGTTAAACAGTAAGAGTCATCGCGAAGCATTATTAAATAAAAAATTTACCCATTTAGGTGTAGGGGTATATCGAAAATTTTATACACAAAATTTCCTACAACGATCTTGGGAATAAAAAGTTGATGAAATTTGATTTAACGAATCATCATTTTCAATGAAGAAAATGATGATTCGTTTTTATACAAGTTATTTTTATTTAACTTTTGTAGAATCACTTAGTGAAGCATGCTCCTTTTTGCTTTTATTTTTTAAATGAATTGTAAGTTGTTTTAAAATATTTCTAGATTTTCCTAAGTAATCTAAAATCACTTCAAGTTCTTTTTTATCGTACGTTTGATGTAATTTTTCCATTTCTATGGCTAATGGTATAAATATTTCATTAAGTGAATGAAGTTGGTTATAATTTGGTTCAACAATTACTACTCTTAAATCATTTGGGTCTTTTCGTCTTTTTATATACCCAGCTTTTTCTAATCGATTTAGGACGCTAGTAATAGCTCCTGTCGTTAATCCTGTCCATTCAGCCAATTGTCCTGCTGTTGCTCTACCCATTTCCACCACAAAATCTAGACATTTATGATCAGTAATATTAAGTCCGAGATTTTTTGCAACGTGTTGATGAAATAAGATCGTTTGAGTAGATAGTTGTTTAGTAGCATCTAATAGAGATGCATGCAATTGATCAATTGATTCAAGTTCATTTCCCATGTGATCCCTCGCAACAAAATATTTTTAGTTATAAAATTATATCATATTAATTTATAAATATTTGATGCCTTCTTATTAAATAAAATAAGTCTCAAGTCTTAGAACGATTTAAACCTCCAGTCGGTATATTCTTTTACAGATATAGAATAGAATTTGTATTAAGTTCAAAAAAATATCTTAATAATTAAGATATTTTATCTTAATTATTAAGATAAATAGTCCTGCGGTAATATGTCAAGCACCAAAATCAAAGGAATTGGAAATTCTAAACCGCAAAAGTTCTAAAAAAGGCAA
>NZ_JBYLHW010000047.1:0-21534 GCF_057747715.1 Bacillus sp. JST-5
ATTCTCCACTTCTACTATAAAAAAATAGTAGCACAGACCATGGCCGTGGTCTGTGCTACTAATCTTAGTATGTTTTTCATTAGTAAAGTTTTGTCCCACAATTATAAAGGTAAATAATAGCCTAAATATAGAACAACAGTTAATGAGATAATGAGCTGAATCCAAAAAGGTCCCAAGTTCTTTCCTTTCTTTAATCGGACGAGAACTAATTCTAAAGATGATATAACCCATAAACCGACTAAAGCTTTTAGAACATATAGTGTATCAATAACAATCGAATGTAGTAGAAGACCGCCTGTAATAAATATAAGTATGTAGAAAACGCGGAGAATCATTTGGACAATTTTAAACCCTTTTTCTTTTCCTGAACGATGAAGGTATAATGCTATGACAAATAATATCAATGCAATTACCCAACTAGTTATATGTGCATGTGTCATGCAATCTGCTCCTTTCCAAACAATCTGCTTCCATCATATCATAATAAGTGAAATTTTTTAAAATCATTTTAGGACAAAGTTGTGAAAAATCACTTTTGAACGGTATTTCTTAGCACCCCAAGTTTTTCTATTTCTATTTCAACTTGATCACCTGCTTTTAAAAATTTAGGCGGTTGAAATCCTTTCCCTACACCAGCAGGCGTACCTGTTGCAATGATGTCTCCCGGTTCAAGGGTCATACCTTTAGATATTTCTTCTATAATTCTCTCAACGGAAAAGATAAAATGCTTTGTATTAGAATGTTGGCGAATTTCTCCATTCACTTTCGTTGTAATCGTTAGGCAATTAGGGGTAGGAATCATAGACTTATGCGTAATGCTAGGTCCGATTGGGCATGAACCGTCTAAACTTTTACCAAGGAAAAACTGTTTATGTCGATATTGAATATCTCGGGCAGTTACATCGTTTAGTATCGTATAGCCAAATACGTGATCAAGTGCTTTTTCTTTCTTAATACCCTTTCCTCTTTTTCCAATAACAATGGCTAACTCTCCTTCATAATCCAATTGATCCGTAACATCCTCGTGTAGAGGAATTTCATCACCATGGCCGATAACAGTTGTAGGTGCCTTTGTAAAAATAATAATATCTTCTGGTAATTCTGTACCTCCCATTTCTTTTACATGCTCAGCATAATTTCTCCCGACACACATAATATTTTTCCGAACTCTTGGAATTGGTGATAAAAATGTAACTTCATTTAGTGAATAACAATATGATTGAATTTCGTTTCTATCAAATGATATTTTCTGAGTTAACTGTTCGTAAAAAGATTCACCTAATTCAATTAGTTCTAGCATAGTTTCAGGGATTTGAAAGCTCGGATCCATGTCTTGAAAGTATTTTTTTAAATGTAAAACATAATCTTCGAAAGGAGTTAAAACACCGATAAATGGAACCGAATCATTTGCCTTTACTGTTACGAATTTCATTGGCTCACCTCTATGATTATTTTTTTCTTTTATTATAGAAATTTTTTATATGTAATGTCTCGCCATAACTTCTCAACCGGACCATACGTATGTTTCTTCAACCAATGATTACTAACAATCATTTGGGTACTGTATATGAAAATAGCTAACATAGTACCTTGTGTGACAGTTATTTCACCGTAAAACCCTAACCCATATCCATAAAAAATGAACGTAGCAACTACTGACTGTAGCAAATAATTTGAAATCGACATTTTTCCAATTTGTTGTAAATATCTCCAAATCTTATTATCGTTGAACTTTTCACAAAAATAGGTGATGAGAAAAATATAGCTTAATGATAGAATCGGCCCGCCTAAAGAGTCTTGAGCAAATTCCAAATCTAAACGTTGGCCAAACATAAATGGACCGCATTTTATTAGTAAACCTATCATTCCAAAAAAAATGCCCCAACCTTTTAATTTCGTTATGAAAGATTTATGTAATAATTGCAGTTTATAAAAAGCGGCACCTAATAAATACATTGGAAAGATGGAAATGAGAAAAAAGATGGAGTTCCCAACATTATTTACATAATACCAATCTTCAAACCGTTGTGTCGTAACATCAATAAAAGAACCGCTTTTATAGTTATTCGTAACCTCTTCTATTTTCAAATCATCAGTTTGGAATATCGTCTCCGGTGCGGTATCATTCACGATTGTAAAAAGTAGAGTTAATAAAATGTTCGGAATCAAAAGCAGCGATGTCCCTATATACAATAATTTTCGTCCATCCATCGAAATAAATAATAAGAAGAAAAAGGCTAGGACGGCATAATTAATTAAAATATCCCCATGCCATATGAAAAAGGCATGAATAATTCCAATCATTAATAAAAACGTTAATCTTCTCAATGCAACAGGGACAAACGATATTCCTTTCTTGTCACAACTGTTTTTCAACAATAGCAAACTATAACCGAATAAAAACGAAAATAGAGGATAAAAACTAGCTTGAAAAAAAATATCGATGATCGCAATAATCCCATCATCCATCGATGATTTTGACAATTCGAATGGGGTATTAACGTACAGATACGGTGAATGAAAAGAGAGCATATTCACTACCAATATTCCAAATAACGATATTCCTCTCAAGACATCAATAGATAACACTCGATTATTTTTTAATAATTCCACAAAAATTCTCCTTCTCCTTTTTCATCATTACTTTTTATTATAACGGATGAATGGAATCATTAGGCAATTATCACATTCCCGTTATAGAATCATACGATATATAGAAACTGGAGAACAAAGTTATCTATGTTAGGGTGATTGGATGCCAGCAGTTGTAGGAGCAGTACAGGTAATTTCGATCGGTACAGGCGGGGTATTCCATATTGGTGATGTGTATCGGATATCACCTTACGCGGCAACAAAAACATTTGCAGGTGCAGGTTCATTTAATACAGGTGATGGATTATTTGTTTATAACCAACTAAGTAATACAAATACGTATGATGCAGATGTTATGGATGAAAATATTTTATTAAATTATTAGACATAGGGTGGTAACCATGAATTTTTTTATCCATCAATCAATTCATATTAATATTTTAAGAGTTGGAAGTATTTCAAATTCATCCGTATTACAAATAGGAACTGCAGGAATCATAAAACCTTCTTCACATTTATATAATACTGGTAATTTTATCGGACCAGCACCAGAACCAGAACATAAAGGATTCGTAATTAAGCCCGATTCAGCCAATGGAGGTGACCGGATTTAATGTATGATTACTATGATTACCTTTCCCAATTACATCAAACCGTATCGGGACAACAGAAAAAAATACATGATCTTGAGGAAAAAATTTTCGAGTTACATGAAGCCATCCGTGAACTCCAAAGCAGAGCTCCAATCCATATTGAAAAAATCGACTATCATTTTGATCAATTAAAAATTGAAAAATTAGACGGTACATTAAATATTGGGATAAATCCAAACGATTTACAAACGATGGATGAATTATCCGTTAATGGAAAACCACCTGTTGAATTAGAGCATCTATTCCATAAAAATCAAAACTTGTTCCATGAAGTCCAACAGTATCTATATAGATTTATAGGGTCTGAACTTCCTTCTATAATTAAACAACATGAATTGGATCCATCTTTTATTCCTTCCATTCAACAAGATATAATTCAACAACTTCCTCAACGAATTCAATATTATTTAAATAGATATGAGCAACAATTAAGAGGGAAAAGTCATGAGGAACAACAAACATTTATTATTTCTAATGTAAAAAAAGATATTGAAGAAGCTATTCAATCGTTTAAAGAGAAACAAAATCAAAATGATGGGAATGATGCAACATGAATTTACAAGTGACAAACCATGAAATATGTGTAGGAAGCATTCGTGTCATAGGAGTTTCTAGTTCATCTGTTTTAATGATTGGAGACACAAAATCCATTCAAATGACTTCAGTTTTCGATACACCTTCTGAATCATTAATTTTTTCACCATCCGTTCCTATTGGTACAGAAGGATGATTTCTTATGAATCCATTACGAACAGCAAATGTATCTACTTTTAACATTAATACTGTTGAACTAGGCTCCAATTTACAAATCGGAGATTCTTGTGAAATTGATGCTGTTTCGCATGCGATTGCTGTTCAAAAAGAAGAAGAATTTTTTTTTGGAGATGAACACCAATTTTACCAATATTCTATTTTTACTGAACCTATTTTTCTACCTCCCATTTATGAACCTCTCTATTTTGAAATTAACAACGCATCGAATAATATTAACGTCCAGCATATAGATATTATTGGTGCATCCGCAGCTTCCGTTATTCATATCGGCAATGCTCAACATATTTATTTAGACAGCAGAATTAAACATATCCGCCATTTAAAGAATGGTACAAAAAATATTATTAACGAGACAAACGTGGATGCATAAAATATGATATATCTTCTTTTAGCGAAAAGGATGTTCATTGATGCCTTCCATTATCGGATCGATACAAGTAGTGAATGTAGGTGGCGGAGTTGTAAATTTTGGAGATTCATTAAACATTGCACCTAAAAATGTAACAAAGTCAAGTTCTGGTGCCGGAGCCGCTAATACCGGGGGTTTTATCATCACGAATAACGGAATAAGCTTCAACAATGCAATTGATCCTGATGTATCGGATCAAGCGTCTGTTGGAAATCTATAAAGAAAAACAAAAGGCCAAGGAAATTGGCCTTTTGTTTTATATAGTAATAAGATGCGACCCATCAAAGAAATACAAATATCTTTCTGTTACTTTTCTCTGCAATATATCCTCTATAGCCTTAGTATAATAATGAAGCTGAACCTCATACCGTTTTTTCAATACAGGAATTGCTTCATTTATATCACCTTTAAAACGATCTGAGATGTTATCTGTTTTATAATCAAGCAAAACTAGACCGTCATCATCTTCAAACAAGCAATCGATGATACCTTGAATGAAAATCTTTTCTTCCCCTGATTTCCAGTCTTTATATATTTCTTCCGCCTTAATAGCATAACTAAACGGTATCTCTCGCTTATACCATTTTGCCTTTAATAAGCGCTGTCCAATATTCGTTTGAAAAAATTCAGCAATTTGTTCAATTTGGATGACTTCCATTTGTTCCTCTGTTAATAATTCTTTCCTTACCATATTTTCAAGTTGACGCTGAATCGACGTAACATCTGTTGGTAACTGATAGTCTAATTGTTGCATAACTAAATGCATAGCCGTTCCAATTTCTGCAGGTGTAATTTTTTGCTTTTGCATAAATTTAGGCCTTGTCGTAATTGGCTTTTTAAACGAGCGAATAAGATCATGGCTACTGTTTTCATCCATGATTTCTTGAAGCCGTTTTAATTCTGATACCGATTGTTTTGCTCGATGAGATACAGAAGGGTGAAATGGATATACCCAAGAAAGTTGCTCAACGATTCGTTTTGAATACTCACTTTCTATAGGAAGCGTTTTAAATTCCTTTACATATTGGAAATAATCCCCTTCATCCTCTTTAGTTATTTCATCAAAGCTAACGATTTCATCCCGACTAATTACATTTGTTTTCCATTGAGAAGAGTGAAAGCGAATTTCATCAGGAATACTAGACAAATGATGTTCTTTTTCCAAAAATGTACATTGATGATGACGCACGATTGCTGGACCAATCCAATCGAGGTAGCTTTTCGCTTTATAACGGTCATAATCAGAAATTAACCATTGGCCATTGTGTAAATGCTTGTTCCATGTTTGAAGATTCTTCTCAAAATTTGTTACTGATCCAACTAAATATAGTTTTTCTTTTGCCCTCGTTAGTGCAACATAAAGTACTCTCATTTCTTCAGCAATTAATTCTAACCGTTTTTTTCTTGAAAACGCTAGTTGTGGAAGGGAAGTATAGGAAATTTGTTTTTCTACATCTACATATTTTGTTGCAAATCCAAATTCTTTATCAATTAAAAATGAACTGTAAATGTCCCTATCATTAAATTTCTTTCCTAATCCTGCTACAAAAACAACAGGAAATTCCAATCCTTTACTACTGTGAATCGTCATAAGTCGAACAACATTTTCCTGCTCACCTAAGGCTTTCGCTGTCCCTAAGTCTTCTCCGCGATCTCTCATCCTTTCTACAAACCTTAAAAATCGGAAAAGTCCTCGGAACGAAGTCGCCTCATATTGTTTGGCACGATCATAAAGAGCTCTTAAGTTGGCTTGTCTTTGCTTTCCACCTGGAAGTCCCCCAACATAATCATAATAGTTCGTTTCTCTATAAAGCTCCCAAATAAGCTCTGATAACCCTCCTTGACGTGCCATCGACCTCCACTTATTTAACGATGATAAAAACGATACTAATTTTTCGTTTATTGCTTCTTCTAATTCTGATTGACTCGTTTTTTGTATAAAATGTTTGACTGATTCAAAATACGTTTTATTATTGGATTTGATCCTTACAACTGCTAATTCCTCTTCATCCAATCCAACGATTGGTGATCGTAATACGGAAACGAAGGGAATATCTTGATAAGGGTTATCAATAACTTTTAATAAAGACAACATAGTAGAGACTTCAATAGCATCAAAATAACCTGTTGAAAGGTTGGCATAACTCGGAACTTGCAATTGCTTAAATTCCTCCATAAAAGTCGTTGCCCAACTAAATGAACGTAATAAAATGACAATATCTTTATATTCTAGAGGACGATACACTTTTTTCTTTGGGTCAAACACTTGTTGATTGTTGGAAATCATTTCTTTAATTTTTTGAGCAATATATCTTGCTTCTAGTTGTGATTGTTCCAAATCTTCATGGTTCATCCCTTCATCTTGATCAGAATCTTCATCTACTCGTGCCTCATTTTCTTTATTCATATTTATAATTGACAACTCAACTTCAAAACCAGTTTCTTCAGGATATGCGGCCCCTAATTTTAATTCTGCAGCATCATCGTACGCAATTTCTCCTACTTTTATGCCCATGATTTGTTTGAATATATAGTTTGTTGCATCCAAAACTTCTTTTCTACTCCGGAAGTTTTTCGACAAATCAATTCGTAAACCAGTTTGTTGTCCATCTGGAGTAAAACGTAAATACTTTCCTAAAAATAAATTTGGCTCAGCTAAACGAAAACGATAAATCGATTGCTTAACGTCACCAACCATGAACATGTTTCCTTTTTCTTCTTCCGGTTGACTAATTAGTTTTAGGATGGTTTCTTGTACCATATTAGTGTCTTGATATTCATCAACAAGAATCTCACTAAACTGGCTTTTATACGCTCGTGCAATTTCAGAAGGAGCAAATGATTCGATATTCGAATCAATCAATAACTGGAGGCAGTAATGCTCTAAATCCGAGAAGTCAACGAGCGCTTTTTCCCTTTTTAATTCTTTAAACTTTTCTGCAAAAGATTGAACGAGTTTGATTAGTGTTTCAATTGGCTTTTTCATTTCTTGCATATGAGCAAGATAATAACTTGGTTTACGAGAAAAAATATCGTCTTTTAAATTTTGAATTATTTTTTTTCCGTTGTTCCTTAATTCATTCGCATAATCAACTAATTCCTCAATAAATTCTTCTCCGCTGCATTTTTTGACGGTTGTGAACTTTATTGATTGGAATGCTTCGTATAGAGCATCAAATGACTGTTGTTTTGCTTGAATTAATATATCTACGATTCTTAAATCATCCTCATAATTAACAGCTCTTGGATACGGTCCTCCTGGCTCTTTCGTTAATGATAATGCCTCTGTAAATAGCCGTTTTGCTTCTTGAAGTTGCAGTTCAATGTCTAATAATAACGGTTCCATGAATGGCAATTGCTCAACATGTTCGATATTGGACACATCATATATGGACGCCAATTGTTCTAACCATTGATTTGGGAATGGATTAGAGATTGAAAAATTATAAAGATCGATAATTAAATTTTGTAAATCCAAATCATTGCGATCACTGGTAAACATATCTACAACTTGAAAAAACGGTTCATTCTTTTCTTTACCATACTCTTCTTCAAGCAGTGCCTCCATTGCTTCATCTCGTAACAATTGTGCTTCCGTATCGTCTGCTATTCGAAAACTAGGATCTAAATCTGTTAAATAATAATATTTTCTAACGACATCAAGACAAAAAGAATGAAGTGTAGATATAGATGCTTTATTTAACAAAGACAATTGTTTTCGCAAATGTTCAGAATGAGGATTCAAAGCAATTTCTTTTTCAATTGCTTCTCCAATACGATGTCTCATTTCCGCCGCAGAAGCATTAGTAAATGTAACAACGAGTAATTCGTCAATATTGATTGGTGATTCTTTATGAGTTAGCTTCCGGATGATTCTTTCTACTAATACAGCTGTTTTCCCAGAACCTGCACTAGCTGCGACTAGTATATCTTTGCCATTAGCCACAATTGCTTTCCACTGATCATCCGTCCATGTTACATTTTTCGGTTTAAGGGGAATATTAATATTCAACTTCTTCAACCTCCTTTCGAATGAATTCAAGTGCCGAATTTCGATTTAATGAAGGCAGCAAACGATAGTTGTTTTCCGTTAATGTCGGATCAAATTTACAGATTGACTTAAAAGAACAAAACTTACATGGAGTTTGATTGTTTAGTTTATATGGAGCAATATCTGTTTTCCCCTCCATAATTTCATTACCTTTTTCTGTAAATACTTTTCGAATGTACTTTCTTATAAATTTGAATTCATCTTCAGATGCAACTTTTGATGTAGCCGTTAATTGTCCGTCTTTTTTAATTCCTGCGGAAATGATTTTGGATTGACCGCTTTCCAATTGTTGATCCATAAGTTTAATTACTTCTGTATCCGATAATAATAATCCGTTCATTTTAAACATTTTCATTATTTCTTCTTCTATTTCTTCTACCGTTAAGATTTTCTTGCTTTTTATAATCGGATTATGAACATGGAAGTAAAGGGCTCCTGCAGGTATAGCCTCTTTTCCAATAAATTTTTCAGAATGGGTGATTAATACATCCAAATAAGTTAACATTTGGATAGACAACCCATAATAGACTTCTCCAAGATGTATATCTTTTTTACTTGACTTATAATCGATCACTCTTAAATATACACCACGTGATCCTTCCGCCTGATCGACTCGGTCAATTCTTCCCATAAGTTCCATTTTTACACCATTTTTCAACTGAAACTGTATAGGAGGAAGTTTTTGTTTTTTACCAAAGCCTATTTCCATTCCAATTGGGACAAACCCGCTAGCCTTTGCATGCTCACTTAATACTATTGAAGCGCGAGAGATTATTTTTTCTAGTTTTCGTTTCATATAGTGATAGCGATTAGAACTTAATAATATCTCATTTTGAAGCATTGGTGCTAAATGTTGAACGGCTTGATGTGCCAACTCTTCACATTGCTTTTTTGAAAGTTGATTCCATGTTAAACGGTTGTCCCGAAGAATATCACCAATGTATTTTAAAGCTCCATGAAACAGTTCACCTATATCAGGTGCTTCAAGTCGGTAAATTTCACGTTCTCGAAGCTTTAATCCATGAGATAGAAAGTAAGAATACGGACAGCTATTAAACATTTCCATCCTTGATACACTTGTCTCAATGGTATCTCCATATAATTCTTTCGTAATTTTTTCGTTCAGCTTTTTAGATTTATTTTCAAAAAATAAACTCGATAGAACTTTTTCTGTTTTTTTTCTAAGATTTGGCTTTTCAACTAAATAGTTATAAACATCCCACCAAATTTCCGCTATTGGTTGATGTCTTTTTCTTAACTGAAACTGACTTGTTAAATAAGTTAAAGCAACAGTATCATTAGCGATATATTCTAACTGCTCTTGTGCGGACAATTCATTCGGTTCATGATGAAACTCTAGTTTTGTTCCATTTGGAAACATTTCTTTTATTTTTTTCACATATGGGGATTCAAGCAGTCCTTTCCCTTCTTCATTGGCAATCGGAAAAGATAAAAATAGTTTTTCAGACGGAGTTGTGAACGCTTTATAAGCGATAAATTCTTCATCTAGCAATTTTTCTGTACTTGTAGGAGCAATGATAATACCATTTGAGCGCAACCATTCCCTATCTTGATCGGACAAAATCCCTTCATCCGAAAATTTTCTTGGCAATACTCCATCATTCAAACCAATAATAAATGCTGCTTTAATATCTGATAATCTTGATAACTCTAAGTCAGCTATCACCACTTGATCAATGGCCGGGGGAACAAGATTAAATCTCAGCGATTCCATTCCAGAATCTATGATTTTCGAGAATTTTTTCACTGAAATGTTCTCATTTCCGAGCATTTCCACAAATTGATCTAATAAGTCTATAATCGCATTCCACACTTGTTCGTGCTCAAGAGCTTTCTGTAAACGACCTTCATTTTCAGCTTGGTGGCGCAATCTTTCAAGTTTAGCTGGTATTTCTAATTCTTCTAAATAAAGAAATATTGCTTCACATAATTCACGACCATTACTAGCTTTGTTCAACCTTCGAGACAAACGTAATATTGGTGCCGAAATCATTAACCTAAGTTCATTAATTTCTTGCTCCATTTCTCGTTCTTCATCTGTTTGTGCATATTGGTACAAGTCTAGACCACGAATTCTCCTGTACTGCCATCGATCTTTTTTAATCCATTTATCACCTTGAATACCATAAGCTAGACAGTAATTCTCCAATTTATCCATTCTTTCCCTCATTGCATCAATCGACTGATCGAGCGGAAAAAGTAAATCTGTCTTAACTGCACGAAAAACTGGCTCATATCGCCAATATCCAGTAATGATTTCCAAAGTAGAACGGATAAGTTCAATAAGCGGATGATTCAACATGGATCGTTTTTGGTCAATATGGTACGGAATTTTGTAGTCATAAAATATCGTTTCAAATAAATCTTGATAAGAATGAACATCTCTCACTAAAATGGCAATGTCTTTATAACGATAATAGCCTTCTCTAACCATCGCTATGATTTTTCTAGCTATCCCCTCAATTTCCGCTCGTCGATTCGCTGCTTCAATAACGGTAATTGATGCAGGTTGATGGTAAGGGATCACTGGCATATGGTGGAAATTCATTTCTAAATGTCTTAGCGAAGGTTCAGTATGTCTATGTTGGTTCTGGAAAACCATATCTTCTAAAATATCAATCTTTAATTGTTTTGCCATTTCATAAAGTGTTGCATAACAATCCCCTGTCATACGGAACATTTCCAGTTCATGCGGAATATCTTCTCTATAAGGGCGATCTAATGTTAGTGAGATATAGACTTCAGAGCTATGTTTCATTAATTGTTCTATGACCATATATTCTTGTGGGGTAAAACTATAAAATCCGTCAATAAATACAATTGCGTCTTTTACGTAAGATGATTGAGGGATTTTTTCCGCTAATAAAGCTAAATAATCCTCTGATGCGATATATTTATGTTTAATTTCTTTTTCAAATTGGTCATAAATAATTTCCAAGTCTTGTAGCTTTTGCTCAATCATACTATTTCGGTCATCGGTATTCATTGCTGTTACAAGTTCTTCAGGTTTTACTAAATACCGTTTAAATTCAGTTAAAATTTGTTCTAAATGACCGACAAATCCTTGCATATCAGCTGTTTTTTGAAACAGTCGAAGTTTTGATTTATTTTCTTCTAAAATTTTACGAATTAACATGCTGATTCCGGTTGAATTTAAGTGTGTCCGACTTATTCCACCGGTTTCTTGTAAAACTCTCCAAGCAAGTCTAGTAAAACTAAATACCTGTGAACGAATCATTCCGGTTAATTCATTGGTCGTTATTAATTTATATTCCGACAAAAACGTCATTTGGTCTGGAACTAAATAAATAATAGGCGTTCCGATCGGTTGGTCTTTTAATTTTTTTTGAATTTGTTGAATCATATATGTTGTTTTTCCTGTACCGGCTCGTCCTATTAAAAATTGAACTGACATTATCGGTCCTCCTCAAATCCCCTTATCTAATATGACATAAGGTTCGATCAATCACTTATAAAACTATTTTAATAGATTAGCCTTTATCTTTCTATGAAACTTCATGTAAATTCTCGAAAGGAGCGTTTATCAATGAGTATAAAATACCACTTGATTGGTATCATGTTAGTTTGCGCTGGAATTTTTGTAGCATGTAATATTTATATATTAATTCCTCTTTACCCTTCCATTAGCGCTTCGTTTTTCATTAGTGAACAACAAGTTGCATTTGCAAGTTTTTTATTTACTTTTTTCTATGCTTTAGGTCTTTTATGCTTCGGTCCTATTTCAGACCAATTAGGAAAGAAAAGAGTTATGACTTGGGGGATGTTATGTGCATCAATTTCCACAATAACCATTTATACCACTTCTTCGATTGAGCAATTATATATTTTTCGTGCCATACAAGGGTTTGTACTCGCATCTTTTGCTCCGGTAGCATTTTCTTACTCTTTTGATCTATATGAACCAAAAATGCGGACGTTTTGGTTGGCATTAATTAATAGTGGATTTTTAGCGGCTGGAATCATTGGGCAAATAACAAGCTCGTTCATTGATCAAACTTTAACGTGGCAACATGTTTTTTTATTTTTCGGAGTTGGTTATTTCCTATTATTTCTGTTATTTTTTCTTTTTCTTCCAAACACCAATGTTATTGCGAAAAAGGAAAGCAATCGAACGTTTCAAATCATGCTTTCTCTATTAACGAACAAAATGTTATGCAAAGGCTATACAATCGTATTCACCATATTATTTTCATTCGTTGCTTTTTACGATGCATTAACGAAACTAGGACTTTCTCAAAATACCGTCTTTTGGATCCGTGTTGTGGGGTTAACAGGAGCCATTTTATCCATTTATACTGGTAAACTCATCAAAAAGTACTCTTTAATGACAACAATGTTACTGGGCATTGTACTTGGAATCTCCAGTATAGCTTGTTTATTGCTTACTACATCAACCATATGGATTGGTCTGTTTTCGATCGTATTTGTTTCAGCGATTTCTCTTTTAATACCGACAGTTATTTCGATGATTGGTGAATTCAGTTCGGAACATAAAGGAAAAGCACTTTCTCTTTATTCGTTTATATTATTAATGGGAGCAAGTTTTTCCTCGATAATAGCAAATATTTTATCCTATTCAAACGTTTTAATATTATTAATCCTGTTATTTTTCATCGATCTTTTATTATGGAGAAGTCTTACTAAATTTTTTAAACTTTCAAAGGCGCCTATACGTTCTTGAAAAGAATAACTGTTTGTTAAAAAAAAGACCTAGCTTCATTTTGAAAGGCTAGGTTTATTCATTTTTTTCAAACCATAAAAAAAGCACTAACTCAAATGAGCTAGCTTAAAACGAAAATCCCCATTGATTAAATGGCCAGTATCTTACATTTACTTCACCGACAATTTGATCAATAGAAACAAATCCAAAATGTCTACTGTCCCAACTTCCAAGACGATTATCCCCTAATACAAAAACCATTCCATCTGGTACTTTCTCATATCCTGTTTTTTCTAACAACGTAAAGTCTCCAGTAAAAGTTCTCCCAGGATACTTGCTTTTATACTTATCTAAATATGGCTCCTCATAATATTTTCCATTAATATACAGTTTATCATCTTTATATTCAATTGTATCCCCGGGTAACCCAATAACCCTTTTTACGTAATCTTCGTTCTCATTGGCATGAAACACAATGACATCAAAACGCTCTAATTCGCTAATTTTATAAACAAATTTATTAACAATGAGTTTATTTCCGTCTTGCAACGTCGGCATCATTGATGAACCTTCTACCACATAGTTGGAAAAAAAGAAGGTTCTTATTATTAAAAATACTAAAAATCCAATAGCTATAGCCTTTATCCATTCAATCCCTTCTTTTTTAAACCATTCCATTTTACATTCTCCTTATTTATCATTGTTTTACAAGTTTCATTTAATAACATTTATGCTATTGATTGAAAAAATTGCTCGCTTTATACTTTTTCCTTCTCTTTTTCCATTTTTCTATTAAGGCGAGCTTCTATTTGTTTTCCAACAATCCATAAAACGAAAACTAATAAAGCTACACTTGCCGTTCTTAACGGTTGAGTAAACAATGAATGGAGATCATGGCCAACAAAACTAATCGTAAAGATCATAACCATTTTTCCTGTTATGACTGCAAGTAAATATTGATAGTAGTTTATTTTGGATAATCCCGCAACTATATTTACGACAGCAGAAGGGGTAAATGGAAAACAAAGAAGTAAAAATAATGGTCCAAATCCGTGTCTTTCAACCCAATTCATTAATTTTTGAACTTGAGTATTTTTATTTAATATGTTGGCAATTTTGCCTTTTGCAAATTTCCTAACTAGTGTAAAAACAAGCCCAGCTCCCAGACATGCACCAATCCAAGAAATTAAAAATCCTAACCATAATCCAAAAGCATTGGCATTGGCCATGACAAATAAAAACAATGGAAGGAATGGTAAAAACGCTTCAAGCATTGGTAATAATATACCTGGTAATATACCAAAAGAACGATAACCCTCTATTAATTCCATTATATTTTCTATTGTAATCCATTGAATGATTGATTCAAAATCCATACGTTTATATCTCCTCAATTATGCCCTCATGCAATGTTCCTGACTATTTAAGTATATCATAGTTAGAAAGTTGCGAGTATATAGGAAATTATCCAATTTTATAGACCTTTTTCTATATTTTTTCAAAAAGAAAAGGCTGATATGTCAGCCTTAAAAATTTTACACGTTTTGAACAAACCAATCTTTTATGTAGTTTAATCGATCTACTCTTAACTTCGGATTCCCGCTTCTTGATAATTCATGATTAGAGTCTGGGAAGCGTATAAGTTTCGTTTTTTTCTTTTGACGTTTTAATGCTATAAATAGCTGTTCTGCTTGTTCAATTGGACAGCGATAATCTTTTTCACTATGCAAAATTAATAAAGGTGTTTCAACATTTTGAACATAGGCAAGTGGTGAATGCTTCCAAAGCGTTTCCACATCTTTCAGATCGGCTTTTATTTGCCATTCACTGAAATAATAACCGATATCACTTACACCGTAAAAACTAATCCAATTTGAAATAGATCTTTGTGTCACAGCAGCTTTAAAACGGTTTGTATGACCAACAATCCAGTTTGTCATAAACCCTCCATAACTTCCTCCTGTAACACCTAATCGCTCTTGATCAACAAACGGGAACGTTTCAATGGCATAGTCAACAGCAGCCATTAAATCGTTATAATCATTCCCACCATAATCACCGCGTACGGCGTTCACAAATGTTTGCCCATATCCATGACTTCCTCTTGGATTTGTGTATAATACTGCAAATCCTGAAGAAGCTAGCATCTGGAATTCATGAAAATACGTATTAGCATACATGGCATGAGGACCGCCATGAATTTCTAAAATGAGTGGATATTTTTTTCCTTCTTCAAATCCTACCGGCTTCATTATCCATCCATGAACAATCCATCCTTCTGCACCTTTAAATTGTATCGGCTCAGGATTAGACAATAGGATGTTCGATAAAAATTCTCCGTTAACATCAGTTATTTTTTCTAACTGACCAGTGATTAAATCAAGAATATAGACGTCACTTGGTGCTGTTGGATAACTTACCGTTGCTATAGCTTTTTCATTATTTTTTGAAATGGTAAGACCGTAAATATGTCCCTGTTCTTTTGTTATTTGCTTTACTTCACCATTTAAATCCGAATAATATACGTTTGTATTTCCTTGATCTGAAGCAGTAAAATAAAAGCCATTTGAGTCACTTTTCCAACAGATTCCCGGTGAATTTACCCCTTGTTGAAAATCACCGACAACATAATCTCCTACTGCAACATCCCAATCGGTTGTAATACATTTCATGTTTTTAGATTGTACATCGTAGATCCAAAGTCTTGTTAACGTAGCATTTTCAAACTCTCTTTCACTTCCAATAAATGCTGCCACTTTACCATTAGGAGCCCACTCGAATCCACCAAAATATCCTGTACTTTTTGTAACTTGTTCTACTTGTTTTGTTTGTAAATTATAAATAAAAATGTCATTTTTAAAAGAAAAGTCAACATCATCATCCATATCTGTACTGTAAGCAATTTGTGTACTGTCTGGTGACCAACTTTGGAATGAATAATGACGCTCTCCTTCTGTAACTAACTCTAATTCTTTCGTCTCTACATTTAATATTGCAATTTGTTGATATTTCCCTGTAAAAAAGCCACTGGCATCTGATTTATATTTCATTCGGTCAACTTCAAGTGCCTCTGGAACTTTTTTTTCGTCTTTTTCCTTTTTTTCATTTTGCTTATCTAACGTTTCTCCCTTTTCTAATATGACTGAAAAGGCAATCTTCTTTCCGTCAGGAGACCAAACGGGATTAGATGCTCCACAATGGAGATCTGTAATCTTTTCTGCTTCTCCTCCATTCGTATGCAACAAATATAGTTGATTTTTCCCACTTCTATTGGATACAAAAACAACCTTTTTTCCGTCTGGTGACCATCGCGGAGAATGATTTCGGTCATTCCCATATGTCCATTGTTGAAGTTCTTTTGTATTTATATTTATCATATATAAGTTTGAACGATATTCGTGCTTTTCTTTATCAATAGTTGTTTCCACAAAAAGACATTGATCTCCATTAGGAGAAAGGTTTGGATCAGCTACAGATTTTAATTCGTATAAGTCTTCCGCAAGTATGCCTCGTTTCTTTCCCATCATTTCACCCTTCTTTTATAGTAGTTAGTTTTATGAATCATCTATATATTTCGACAATCAAAATAATTTCCCTTCTGTATTTTAAATTTTTTTATTTTTCTTTCATAAACTACGAAAGGAAAATATCTTGCTTTCTCTCCATCATTTATATATATTTATTATACGAACATATGTTCTTATGAGGTGAGAATAATGACACGCATACCTGATAATGACCGTGATCTAATGGAGAAAGCCATTTATTATCCAATGGTTATTAAAGTACTAATGAGAGATTTAATTGTCGTAAAAAATGCACCTTTTAAAATACAATCCCCATACGTGATGATAATTGAGGAGACAATAAAAACAGTGCAAAAGGAATTAAGCGAGGTGAAAAGGGAGATGAAAAAACAAGGATACCGTGTAGAGGAAGTGGGCCGCGATCAAGACTTTACGACATTTCTATTTGTCTATAAAGGCTTTGAGGAATACCATAATTATTTCAATCCAAGACTTCGTAATAAAGTAGAGGAATTACTTAAATATTACTTTTATGAACGGTATCAATACCCTCTCTATAAAAAAGAAATACGGTAAGTTCCTCTTTTATCAGATGCTTCCCCTTTCCATTCCGTTCGATAATATAATGATGTTTTCCTCTCTGCTTCTAAAATTCTTTGCATTAATTTTGTTTTTAGCAATGCCGTTCTAAGCACTTGATTTTGAAAAGACCGATATGAAATAGGAATGGTCATCGTTTGTTTATTACGAAATACAACAACCGTTTGATTTAAGGAATCTTTACGATGGGATAAAATGTGTTCATGGGAAAACCAAATACATTGGATTTTCACTGGAGAAGTGGTCGGAAAGAAATAAATAGAGGTGTTCGTATCAATAACGATTGGGGCTTTATGAGTAATTCCGATTAATTCTTTAGTTCCCTCTCTCCTGCCATCGAAGCTTGCTCCAAAGTATTGACAACTTTTTTTAATAATATCTAGCGGTTTAAAAGGCGATAATACTTCATCATCTTCTTCTAATATTTTTGAGTAAATTTTGCTTCCATACTCTACAGGGAAAATTGCCATTGTTTGAGGATTGATTTCATACTCTTCAATGAAAGAATGGCTTACATTATCCACAAAACCAACTCCTTTTCAATTTTCTTCAAATTCATACATATTATAACATATTTATAAGAGAAACGACCTATTTATTTAAAAATTCTTTAAAAAAATATTTTTCTTAACATTTATAATATTAAGTTGAATATCTGTGTTCTACCTCATATAATAGAAAAAAGCAAATGGGGTGAGGGAGAATGAAGGTAAGAAAATCGTATACAGAGTTAATGAAAGAGACAGCGATGAGTATTCAGAAGAAAATAGAAAGGACGGAACAAAATTTTTTTATTGAAATGCTTTTAAGTGAAATTACATTAAAAGCAGAGAAAAATCGTCTGAAGCGAAATATCGATCATGCTCTAGATGTCCGAGACTACCAATCCTTTATTGAGTTAACAAAGCGTCTTCAAGACATCAACCAAAAATTAAATGCCTAAAACGAAACAATCACCCTAAAGAATACGGTCATTATAAATGCTGTCCAGTTAACGGACAGCATTTTTTTCTTCCTCATATTGTTCGGATTGGTAATTTTCAATGAAAGTAATTCTTTCTAACATGGTCGGATGTGTATAACGAAACCATTTAACAAGAGCAGGTGGATTTACTTGGCTTAAACCCGTTTTCGTTAATATTTGAAACGACTCGATCGCAGCTTTTGGATTTTCTGTCATTTCTATCGCATAACGATCTGCTCTAACTTCTTGATATCTGCTTACTGCATTACTTAAAGGACTTGATGAAAATGACAAAACTGAAATAATACATAAAATGAGCGGTAAAGAACTGATATTTTTCCAAGAAGTAATATTTAATACAGGGCCAAATCGTTCTACAATCCATTTTAGCAGTTTCGCTGTTAGAAACAGGCCGAAGAATGATAACAACAAATAACCAGCTATCCCAAAATAAATATGCTTTTCCACATAATGCGCCATTTCATGTGCCATTATAAAGAGAACTCCGTCTTCATCCAACCGGTTCAATGTAGTATCCCAAAGAACGATTCTCGAATTGGATCCAACACCAGTCACATAAGCATTTAAGGCATTCGTTTTTTCAGACATGTTTACTTCAAACACGTGTTCTGCGGGTATTCCCGCTCTTTGGGCAAAATTCAATATTTTCTCTTCCAATTCTTTATTTTTTAACGGGGAAAATTCATGATAAAGCGGATCGATGATAACTGGTTGTATATACATAAGAAAAACTGTAAAAGGGATAGAAAGTAACCAGCTATAAAACCACCATCTCTTTTCATTCTTTTGAATAAGCCAGTAGATGGCAAAAGTAATAATAATAAAAAATCCCCAATTTACCCAAAAATCTATCATTTCACTTTTCATCCAAGATGAAAAAGTCTCAACTGATATATGATACGTTTTCGCCAATACGTACCGAATAAATGCAAATGGAAAAAACGCTAAAAACGAAAAAATGGATAACCAAAAAGTATAAATGATTGTTCGCATAATCAGCCATTTGGATGATGAATAAGCCCATTTTTCAAACGCCTTAGAAAATCCAAAAATTAAGATAAGTAAATAAACCAACCACTCATAAGGTATTTCTAGAAAAAATAGTAAATTTCGAATTGTAGAGTATTCCTCGGAAAGTTCCAATTCTCTTGCATTCATAAATTGTTCTGGATCCGCGGCACTTCCTTTATACTCAACAGGAATCGTTGTATCGGCAAAGTAAAACAAATACCCATACATCAGAAAACCAAAAAAAAGAAAAATGGCGAATGCCCATATGGCGGTTTTTCGCTTCATAATTGCCCCCCTCTTGTCCGAAGTCTCAATATATGTTTAGCAATTTTCTGATATATTAGAACTAATCTTCATCATAAAACAATCTACAATCACTTACAAAATGAGCAAAAAAAGAACCATCTAAAAAGATGATTCCACGATTAAATAAAATATGAAACTACGGATAGAAATAAAATAGAACCAATCACAACCACAATTACGTTTGCCCCTAAATACGCTAATATAAAAGCAACAGCCGCACCGATTAAACCAAATGAAATGTCATCTTGAATAAATAATATTCCAGGAAAAATTAATGCCCCCAACGTTGCATACGGAACATTTTTCAAAACATCTTGTAAAAAATTTGGAAGTTTAATATTTTGAAATACTACTAACGGAATCATTCTTGGTAAGTATGTAACGATCCCCATGCCAATAATCATCCATACAATCGAACTATTCACTGTTTTCCATCCCCTTTTCTTTTCTAAAATTCAATATTAATTCAATAAGAACGGAGGATAGCAATGTTGATACAACAATTGACCAACCTTGGGAGAGCACCTCATAAATCGTAAAAATCACGTTAAAAGCGGCCGCCAACGCAGCTAAGTAAACAACTTTTAAACTTTTTTTCATAGAAGGAACAAGGAGGCCAATAAACATCGCATATAAAGCAACGCTCATACCGTCACGGAATAAATCTGGTAAACTCGCACCAACTAAAAAGCCGCAACCAGAAAAAATAACCCAACTAGCATAGGAGATGAAGTTTAATCCAAACATAAACCCTGTAGATAAAGTCCCCTCTTTCGTAGCGGCTACAGAAAAAGTTTCATCTGTTACACCGAAAGAATAGAGTGCCTTTTTAGCAAGGCGATCTTTCTCTACTTTTTCATTCAAGGAGGCGGACATTAATAAATGGCGAATATTTACGATAAACGTTGTCAACACAATTTCAAACATACCGGTCCCTTTCATTAGTAAGTCCAATGAAATATATTGGGATGCCCCGGCATATACGATTAAACTCATAAGACAAGTTTCAAAGAAAGATAGACCTGTAGTTTTTGCTAAAAAACCGAATGTTAATGCAATAGGAAAATAGCCAATTGCTATACTGACTCCAGACTGGATACCTTGCTTAAAAGTAGAAATTTCTTTACTAACAACCGCTTCCATATCGGCACCTCTTTTCCAAACTATTTTGACAACTCCAAAAGCATTTATGATAATAATTTATTGAAGACTTTATAACATATTCGATTTTTAGTATATTATACATATGTGCGTTATATTATACAACTGTTCTTCGGAGGTTTTTATGGAATTTTTTCAAAAAAAAATGGGAGAAACAATTAGACAAATTCGAAAAAAGCGTGGGTTAAGTTTAGATAAAGTATCAGATATGACAGGTGTCAGTAAGGCAATGCTTGGGCAAATTGAAAGAGGAGAATCAAGCCCCACTGTAACAACATTGTGGAAAATTGCTACAGGTCTTCAAGTATCTTTTTCATCATTATTGCATAATGGTGAGACAGAAGTTTCTATTGTCGAAAAAAAAGAGGTCATTCCGATTGAGGAAGAAAATGGGGCATATCGAGTATTTCCAATTTTTCCTTTTGATCCAAGTAAACGATTTGAAATTTTCATTGTTGAATTGGACGGAGAGAGTATTCATCGTTCAGAAAAACACCATGACGGAACAGAAGAATATATAACGGTTTTATCCGGAACTCTCCATTTAGAAATCGGACAAGAAACTTATGAATTAACAGAGGAAAAATCGATTCGCTTTGCCGCAAATCTTCCTCATGCATATATCAATCACAATGATAAGACCGTAAAGTTTCAACTGGTTATTTATTATCCATAATTAAATTTTTGTAGAGTAGAAAACTGATTTCAAAGGGACAGCTCATGCTGTCTCTTTTACTCTCAGCTTCCCCTCATCAAACCGTAC
>NZ_JBYLHW010000048.1:0-21514 GCF_057747715.1 Bacillus sp. JST-5
TATTTTTTTATCACTTTTTGTAAATCCATCTCTGCCCTTGAGATGATAAGCATGACCACCACATTTAGTATAGAGCCGATTTTTTGTCATTTAAATAAACCAAGCGTTGGACGATTGCTGACATTTAATAATCAACACAAAAAAATAGCACTCATGATCATAAAAAATCACGAGTGCCATAATCTCATAAATTAATGAATTCTTGACCGTAAATATGCGTCGATGAAGATGTCAATTTCTCCGTCCATAACTGCTTGAACGTTTCCACTTTCCGTGTTCGTGCGATGGTCTTTCACTAATGAATATGGATGGAAGACATAAGAGCGAATTTGGCTTCCCCAGCCAATCTCCTTTTGCTCTCCACGAATTTCCGCCAATTCTTTTTCTTGTTCTTCAATTTTCTTTTGATACAATTTCGCTTTTAACATATTCATCGCTTTTTCGCGGTTTTTAATTTGGGAACGTTCGGATTGACACGTAACAACAATCCCTGTTGGAATGTGAGTAATCCGCACGGCAGAATCGGTCGTGTTAACGTGCTGACCACCGGCACCACTTGAGCGATACGTATCAATTTTTAAATCTTCGGAACGTATTTCAATATTGACTTCTTCATTAAACTCAGGCATTACTTCACAAGAGACGAATGATGTATGACGGCGACCGGATGCATCAAACGGCGAAATTCGAACAAGTCGATGGACGCCTTTTTCCGCTTTTAAATATCCGTAAGCATTATGACCTTTGATTAAAAGGGTAACGCTTTTAATCCCTGCTTCTTCACCAGGCAAATAATCGAGTGTTTCTACTTTAAAGCCTTTTTTCTCTGCCCAGCGTGTGTACATGCGGAGCAACATAGAACCCCAGTCTTGAGATTCTGTTCCACCCGCACCTGGATGAAGTTCTAAAATCGCATTATTTTTATCGTAAGGTTCACTTAATAACAATTGCAATTCAAACTCGTTTAATCTTTTCGTTAATTCCTTAATTTCGGATTCTAATTCCGCTTGTAAATCTGTATCGTTTTCTTCTTTGACAAGCTCGTAAGTAAGTTCTAGATTTTCATATGTTTCATTTAGATCATGAAACTCATTGACTAAATCTTTTAAAGCATTGGCTTCACTGATGATTGATTGGGCTTTTTGTTGATCGTCCCAAAAATTAGGGTCCAACATTTGTTCATCTAGTTCAGCTATACGTGTTTCTTTATTTTCGAGGTCAAAGAGACCCCCTAAAGTCCGCTAATCGCTTAGCTGTTTTTTCTAGTTCAGAACGAATTTCTGCTAATTCCATTATGCTACACCTCTTCATTAGATTACTTTATTTATTCACACATAAAAGGAGGAAATGCTTCCCCCTTTTATCGTATGTTATGCATTTTTCCCACAACAGTTTTTATATTTTTTCCCGCTTCCACAGAAACATGGGTCATTACGACCAATATGAACGGATTTTTTCACCGGTTTTCTTTTCGGTTTTTCCCCGTCAGAGTTTGGTATAACGGCTTGCCCTTTTGCTACTTCTTGTCGCTCAAGGTTTGATCGTATTTCTGCTTTCATAATATATTTAGCAACATCTTCTTCGATAGATGCAATCATGTTTTCAAACATGATGTATCCTTCTTGTTGATATTCACGAAGCGGATCGATTTGCCCGTAAGCACGTAAATGAATTCCTTGACGAAGCTGATCCATCGTATCAATATGATCAATCCATTTTGAATCGACCGAGCGAAGAACGATAACTTTTTCAAACTCTCTCATTCTTTCCTCGCCGAGTGATTGTTCTTTTTCATCATAACGTTCAATCACTTTCGCAAAAATTAAGTCAATCATTTCTTCTGGATCTTTATCTTTTAAATCATTTTCTGTAATGTCCCCTTCTTGTAAAAGGTTCGCATTGATATAGTCGATAAGACCAGCTAAATTCCATTCACTTTCGTCTGCTTCGATTGGCGCAAATGCTGATACTTGACGTTCAATGACGGATTTAATCATAGTTTCAACGATTTCACGTAAGTTTTCGGAATCTAGTACTTCATAGCGCTGTTTATAGATGATTTCCCTTTGTTGGCGAAGAACATCGTCATATTGTAAAAGTTGTTTACGAGCATCAAAGTTATTTCCTTCGACTCGTTTTTGCGCTGATTCTACCGCGCGAGAGACCATTTTACTTTGGATCGGTTGGGAATCGTCCATCCCGAGTCGCTGCATCATAGATTTCATATTATCCGATCCGAAACGGCGCATGAGCTCATCTTCCATCGATAGATAGAACTGGGAAACCCCTGGATCTCCTTGACGTCCGGAACGACCACGCAACTGATTGTCGATGCGTCGGCTTTCATGTCGCTCAGTACCGATTACGGCTAGACCGCCAAGTTCTTTGACACCTTCGCCTAATTTAATGTCAGTACCACGACCAGCCATGTTAGTTGCAATCGTTACGGCGCCTTTTTGCCCAGCTTCTGCAATAATTTCCGCTTCACGCGCATGGTTTTTCGCGTTCAATACGTTATGACGAATTCCTTTTTTCGTTAAAAGGGATGAAATTAATTCAGATGTTTCGATTGCAACGGTACCAACAAGCACCGGTTGTCCTTTTTTATGACGTTCCGCAATATCTTCTACAACCGCTCTAAACTTTCCTTCCATTGTTGCATAAATCAAGTCAGGGCGGTCATCACGAATGACTGGTTTGTTGGTTGGAATGACGACAACATTCATATTATAAATGTTACGGAACTCTTCTTCTTCCGTTTTCGCTGTACCTGTCATCCCTGCTAGTTTTTTATACATACGGAAGTAGTTTTGGAACGTGATTGTTGCCATTGTCATACTTTCGTTTTGGATTTCTAATCCTTCTTTTGCCTCGATCGCTTGATGGAGGCCATCGCTATAACGACGTCCTTTCATCAATCGTCCTGTAAATTGGTCAACGATGATGACTTCACCATCTTGCACGACATAATCGACATCTCGCTGCATAACAACATGAGCACGCAATGCTTGATTGATATGATGATTGAGCGTTACATGGGAAAGATCGAATAAGTTTTCGATACCAAATGCACGCTCTGCTTTATTAATTCCTTCTTCTGTTAACTGAACACTTTTCGTTTTTTCATCATACGTGTAGTCTACATCTTTCTTCAATCCACGTACAAAACCGTTTGCTTGAAGATATAGTTGTGTCGATTTTTTTGCTTGACCAGAAATAATTAACGGAGTTCTTGCCTCATCAATTAAAATGGAGTCGACCTCGTCAATAACCGCAAAATTCAACGGTCTTTGCACCATATGTTCTTTATATAAAACCATATTGTCGCGTAAATAGTCGAACCCAAATTCGTTGTTTGTACCATAAGTAATATCGGCATTGTATGCTGCTTGTTTCTCTTCTCTTGTAAGGTCGTTTGTATTTAAACCTACCGTTAAACCAAGAAATTCGAACAGTTGGCCCATTTCTGTAGCGTCACGTCTTGCTAAATAATCGTTAACGGTAATGACATGCACACCTTCACCCGTTAAAGCATTTAAATACACAGGCATCGTGGAAGTTAATGTTTTCCCTTCCCCTGTTTTCATTTCTGCAATATTACCTTCATGAAGGGCAATACCACCCATTAATTGCACATGGTACGGATATAAGCCTAAAACACGTTTGGCAGCTTCACGAACAACCGCAAACGCTTCGATTAAAATGTCGTCGAGCGTTTCACCTTTTTGCAAGCGCTCTTTAAATTCGTCTGTTTTATTTCGTAAATCTTGATCACTCAGTTTCTCCATTTCTGGTGCAAGATTTCCAATTTCTTCTGCCATTTTGTTTAGTCGTTTTAATTCACGTTTATTTGGATCAAAGACTTTATTTAAAATCCCAAGCATATTGAACGCTCCTTTTTCAACCGTAACACTTGTTAATTTTACAACTCGTTATCATTTATTCCACTTTTTCTATTAAATAAAAAATATTTATACCTTTTTATATTATCACTATCAAATAGGCGTGACAACTTTGAGTGCAAGTAGTTATCCATGTTTCATTTTGACAAAATCCTATCGATTTCCTTTTTTTCTCAAAAAAAAAGTGGTCGATTGTTTGACCACTTACGATAAAAATATTCCTCCATATAGTAATGCTCCAAGGATAACATAAACAGGATGAACTTTTAATTTTTCTAATAAAAGAAAACTTACCACACCAATGCCAATCGTTTGCAGCGAACCGATTCCTTCCCATGCATCGGCAAAAAATTGATACGTCATCACGCCAAGTAAAACAGCTATCGTTGGTCGAACGATGGAAGAGATGAATTTTACTTTCGGATTTTCTTTATATTTTAATACCACACTTAACAGCGCAATCATTAATATTAATGATGGGGCAACGGTGGCGAAAATTCCAACAAATGCTCCAAACCAACCACCTTCGATATATCCGATATAACCTGCTAATTTCGTATTAATCGGTCCGGGAAGCGCATTTCCAAGGGCAATAATCTCACTAAATTGTTGAGTCGTTAGCCAACCGTAACGATCGACCACTTCATTTTCGATTAATGGAATTGATGCAGGTCCCCCACCAAACCCTAACATTCCAGATATAAAGAAAGCTACGAAGATGTCCCAATAAATCATGAGGCTTTCTCCTTACGTCTTTGATCGTTTTCATTTTTTGACATGAAAGCATATAGGATGAGTCCGATGATTAAAAAGGCAGGATGAATATTTAGCACCTCAAGCAAAATAACGCTAAGAATGACTAACACTCCTGTAATCATCCATCCTAAGCTTCCTTTTGATTTTTTGATAAAATCCCATGTCATCACGCCAAGCATGACACCGACAACCGGGACGACCGCTTTTGACATCCCTTGGACCCATGCCAGATCTTTATAAGCGTTTAATGCTGTTAAGAGTAAAATGATGAGCAGTAAAGATGGGAGGACAGAGCTAATTAATGAAAGGATCATGCCGATCCATCCGCCAACACGATAGCCGATATACCCTGCCATTTTTGTTAAAATCGGTCCCGGTAACGTATTTCCAAGAGCTAAAATATCAGAAAATTCCTCGTCATCCATCCATTGATATTTATCCACCACTTCATTGTAAACGAGAGGGATAGAGCTTGGACCTCCGCCATACCCTAACATCCCTACTCGGAAAAATGCAATAAATAGCTGCCAATACATCATGTAAGTATCATCCTTTTGTCAAATTCAGTCGTCGTTATTTTTCCACAAAATGTTTTTGTCATTACCAAGCTGCTATAGCTCCGTCTGTTCGTGGTTCCGTTCCACCATAGAGAACGCCTGTATTGGGGTCTCTCCATATGATTTGCCCTCTGCCAAAAGATCCTGTATCGACCGCTACTTGAATGTCATGCCCTTTTCTCGCCAATGCTTGCGCTATATGATTTGGAAAATGCGGTTCAACGAGAACTTTTTTCCCTTCGATCCATTGCCATCTCGGTGCATCAAGGGCGGCTTGCGGATTTAAGTGGAAATCGACCGTATTCATCACGACTTGCATATGTCCTTGCGGCTGCATATATCCACCCATCACGCCAAACGGTCCGACCGCTTCGTTTCCTTTTGTTAAGAAACCTGGGATGATGGTGTGATACGTCTTTTTCCCCGGTTGAAGAGCGTTTACATGGTTCGGATCTAAAGAGAAATCGTGCCCGCGATTTTGTAGTGCAATACCTGTATTTGGAATGACAATGCCTGAACCGAATCCCATATAGTTGCTTTGAATGTAAGAAACCATATTTCCTTCTTTATCTGCGGTTGCTAAATAAACGGTTCCCCCTTTTGGCGGCGTATATTCACTTGGGGTAATGGCTACATCAGTAATTTCTCTTCTGCGAGCTTCACCGTATTCATCCGATAATAGTGTTTCAACGGTTTGTTTCATGTAACGACGGTCTGTGATAAACGCCTTTCCATCTGTATAAGCAAGTTTCATTGCTTCAATTTGTTTATGGTATGTATCAACGTCATCTTTTCCGTTCATTTCAAAACCTTTCATGATATTTAAAGCCATTAATGCAACAATACCTTGACCATTCGGTGGGATTTCCCATACATCATACCCGCGATAGTTCACGGAAATTGGCTCGACCCATTCCGGTTGATAAGCCGCTAAGTCTTCTTTTGTTATAAAACCATGATATTTTTTAGAAAATTGATCGATTTGTTCAGCGATGGCTCCACGGTAAAAACTTTCGGCATTTGTTTCTCCAATTTCTATTAACGTTTTCGCATGGCCTTCAGAAGCCCATACTTCACCGATTTTTGGCGCACGGCCGTTTGGAGCAAACGTTTCAAACCAATATTGGAATTCTTCGTCTGTCAAAATTTCTTTAAAACGATTATAGGCAAGCTGCCAATACTTCCCTAAAATCGGGCTAATTGGATATCCTTCTGTTGCATATTGAATCGCTGGTTTTAAAACTTCACTTAATGGAAGGTTCCCAAATTTCTCCGAAAGCTCTGCCCATGCTCCTGGTGTACCTGGAACCGTTACAGGGATAAGTCCATGAGTCGGCATTTTTTCATAACCGCGCTCTTTCACAGCTTCAATCGAAATCGATTGTGGCGATGGACCGCTTCCGTTTAAACCGTAAAGTTTTCCTTTTGTCCAAACGAGAGCGAATGAGTCACTCCCAATTCCATTCGATGTTGGCTCTAGGACGGTTAAAGCAGCTGCTGTGGCAATGGCAGCATCGATGGCGTTTCCACCTTTTTTTAAAATATCTAGACCGGCTTGTGCCGCTAATGGTTGGGATGTAGCTACCATTCCATTTTTCGCAAAAGTTGTCATCCGTTGAGAAGGGTATGGATAATATAAATGGTCCAATGTAATCGCTCCTTTTTTTATACAAAATGTTTGTGTATTGAACTGATATTAATACAATTTGAATATAATATGTATTTTTCTATTACATTTTGTTTCTATTATTCATCTTATCTATGATTATAGGAAAGGAGAGTAGTAAAATCTATCCTAATTCGTCCGATCGATTGAATTCCTTCATTTTGAATAAAAAAAGAATCGGAAGGGTGGGAATTCTTCCGATTTGTCAAAAATATTTATAATTTTAAACCATGACGACTTTTGAACCGACGTAGTAAAATATGACTCTCCACTCTTGTTATCCCTTCTAAAGCGTAAAGTTCGTTATTGACAAAGTTTTCCAGCTGGGCAAAATCTGAAACTAATACGTGCATATGTAAGGTACTCGGACCTGTCATTTGATAACAGCTTGCGACGTTCGGGTTTTCCGCGAGTGTTTCAGCTACTTTGACTAGATGAGCAGGCTCACAATCAACTTCAAAAAAGGCCGAGACGTTTTTTCCTACTTTTTCCGAATTAACGACGACGGTAAACCGTTCGATGATCCCCTCATCCATCATCGCTTTAATTCGGTCACGCACCGCCACCCTCGATAAATTCAGTTCTTTCCCAATATCTACATAAGACATTCTTCCGTTTTCAATTAATTTTTCTAGTATTTTTTTATCCAATTCATCAAACTTCAATAGAAACACCTCTTAAAGAGTTTTGTTGTACCATAAATGTAAAAGTATCGTAGCGTAGAAGGAAAGACAAGTCAAAATTAAAAAAGCCGCTCATGCAAGCGGCTTTTCACTCCTTATACCGTTTCGATGATACCGTAACGGCCATCTTTTCGTTTATATACAACATTCGTTTTGTTTGTTTCAGCATCTGTATAAACGAAGAAGTTATGTCCTAGCATGTTCATTTGTAAGATCGCTTCTTCGCTATCCATTGGTTTTAAATCAAATCGTTTAGTACGTACGATTTCTAATTCATCATTTTCTTCCGCTGGGGTATCAGAGACCGTAGCGAAAATTTCTTTCGTACTACCTTTTTCACGGAATTTACGATTGACTTTTGTTTTATGTTTACGAATTTGTCGTTCTAATTTATCTGTAATTAAATCTATAGCAGCATACATATCATCATTCATTTCTTCCGCACGTAACACTAAATTTGGAAGTGGAATCGTTACTTCTACTTTAGCAGTTTTGTCTTGGTGTACTTTTAAATTTACATGTACATTAGCATCAGGAGTTTCTGTGAAATACTTTTCAAGTTTTGCAATCTTTTTCTCAGCGTATTCACGCAATGCTGGAGTTACCTCAATGTTCTCACCGCGAACGTTAAATCTCATCGTAAACTCCTCCTTTATTATCACTATGTATATATAGTTCGCCATTGGGAGATAAAATCCTGCCGAAAGCGATGAAGTTTTTTGTCGAAATGTGAAGGTTTTTTGTCCAGCTTCACAATAGGCGCTTTATGCATACTATTAAAAGTGTATTCCAATTAATTGAAATGTAGACGTGTAAAAATTTTATTATTTCCATATAAAAACACCCAAAAGTCAAGTGACCTTTGGGTGTATGTTGGAGGTTCTTTCATTTATTTTCGTTTGTCATAATACATTCCGTCTGTTTGTAGTGATTCATACGGATTCACATATTTCTTTGTTGATTCTTTTCGATGGTTCAAGGAGTTAATATCTTTTTTAATGTCCAATTTTTCTTTTTCAAGAAGTGTCATTAATTTTTGGTTAAGCAGTAAAATTTCTTTTGCTACTTGTTTATCTTCTTCAGTGGCTGGTTGTTTAATTAATGGTAATAATTCTTCGCGTTTATTTAAAAGTTGATTGATTTTCTCAATCCGTTCATCCCTATCATTGACGGTTGTTGCTTCTAACATTTGTACTAGCTGTTTCGTTACGTCATAAAAAGATTGGATTGCATTCACTATACTTGTCCACCTTGAGAATATTGTTTTTGACGATTCAGTTGAATGACTTGTTTCCAAGTATCGCGAAACTCGGTAACGAATCCTTCACATTCTTCTAATATCTCGACATCGTTTTTTATATTGGCTTCAATGAGTCGACGGTGAATATAGTCGTACATTGACATCAATTGTTTTGAAATCTCAACGTCCATGTTTAATGTGACCATCAGCTCAGAAATAATATTTTGTGCTTTTTGGATGTTCGTATTTTTTTCTGAAATGTTATTTTCTTGTATCGCTTTTTTAGCTATGTTAATAAACTTTAAGCAACCATTATATAGCATTAAAGTAAGCTCGCCAGGAGATGCAGTTGTTACGGTATTTTGTTGGTATGCTTGGTACGGGTTGTTCACTGCCAAGATCTTCACTCCTTTAAATGTTCAGAAAAACATTAGTACATTCCACCGCCGAATTGTTGCATGAGATACATTGATTGAGAATTAGCGCGTTGAATAGCTTGTTCCATAGCGGTAAATTGTCGCCAATAGCGGATTTCAATCATTTTTAAGCGAGCTTCAAAGCGAGAAATTTGGTCATTGAGTGATTTAATATTTTTCCCGATTGTATATTGCTCTTCTGTCCAAAATGAACGACCTGCTCGCTCGTAGACTCGGTCCATCGTATTTTGAAGAGTGTTGGCCAATCGTTGGGCAATCCCTTGTTGAGCTTCATTTTCTCCAGTGGCAGCAAATAATTTGTAAACAGATTCTGGATCTTTTTCAATGGCTTCTTTTAATTTCGTTTCATCGATTTCTAGTTTTCCTCGACTCATATAGTCCTTAGATGTCGTGATACCGATCTCCATTAAATGACGGAAACCTTCCGCAATTTCTTCGTTATTCACGGTAGAAAACACATCTAATCGAAGTTTGTTAAGTCCTGCAGAAAGGATCGGATCATTTTTAATTAAGCCACTTTTCGCCTTTTCTTCCCAAAGCTCGATTTGCTTTTCATCTAATTCTTTGCGCTCATCATCGGTTAACGGTAGATAATCACGATAACGGGGTTCCGTTAACTTTTTATTGATAAGATCGATTGTTTCATTATACTTATCTACAAACGCTTTAATATTATCAAATACTTTTTGTACATCCGTAGTAACACTGATGGTGACGGGTGAAGTTGCCCCAGCTGTTGAGTCGAACGTTCCTTTTAAAGTGAAATTCACACCGTCGATGGTAAAGGTGTTAGAGTATCGCTCTGTCTCAAGTCCGTTAATTGTAAACTTGGCATTCGTTCCACCAGTTTCTGTAGTACCTTCAAACATTAATACTTTATTGATAAAAGAGCCGAAAGTAATGATTTCATTGCCATCTTTATTAAAGTCTCCAGTTTTTGAACGTGTTAACGTTAGCTGATCTATAAAGGAATCATAAAACATATTGACTCCGATATCAGAGCGATTAATTTCCGCAATAACTGTATTTAAAGAGGTAGATCCATCGAAAGAAAAAATATCTTTTATAGGCTCGCCATCTTCATTAAAAGTTTGAATTCCAAATGTAAAATAATTTTGTTGAAATTGTGCATGAATTTTGCTTCCTTCATCAAGTTCTTTAGAGAAGGTAAGTTTACCTGTTTCTTTATCAACATACACAACATTTTGGTCTGGATCTAATTGGTCTATAGAATCAACAACTGTGTAGGATATAGCATTCTCATCTGAATCTATAACTGTAATTGTCAAGGAACCCTCAACAATGGAACGTGAAGATAATTGAAATTCTTTTAATCCTTCTTTTGAAACCGAAATTTCTTGAGAAAGTTCATTGACAAAATAATTGACAGATACTGAACTATTTGCTTTTAATTCGTTTTTAAATACCAATTTTGGTTTACCAGAAGGATCAGATGTATCTAATAAAACTTGATTATCATTTAAATCTTCCTGAGTAACTCCAGTAACTACTTCATATCGTTTTCCGTTTACGATTACTTCCATGTTTTGAACATCTTGTATATCCGTCTTAATATTAGAAGAAGCTTGGGACAATTCTACAAAGTCTTGGCTAGATGTAATAGAAATTGACTCTTTTACGATTCCACCTTGTTGCCAATCAAATTGATCATTGGAGAATTTGCTACTCTGACTATATAACCCTTTAGTTAAGTCCACCTTATTTGATTCAGAAGCAGATATTTTGCCAGTATTAATTTTTCTCGCTGCTGTTGCCAATTGCTGAACTTTTTCAATCGAGTAAGTAATACTAGAGGCACCTGGGCTAGCAATGGCACTAACTAATCCTTCATTTGTAGAAGACACACTTTTAGCAAAATAAGAAGTAGTTAATCTCATTTTCAGTGTTTCTTCCCGTAACGATAAAAGTAATGAATTCATCTCCCGATAGACATCGCGCTGCCATTCGAGGATCTGTTTCTTTTGTTTATATTTGTCAAGTGGAATTCTTTCAGCTCTCATTAAATCTTTGACAATTTGGTCAATATCCATTCCACTTGCTAATCCACTGATTCTCATATTCATGGAAACTCACTCCATTTTATATTTTTTTATCAATAATTATGCCAAGTTGTTCCGCAATTGCTGCGTAAATATCTAGCATTTTTTTCGGAGGTATTTCTTTGACAACCTCTTTTGTTTCTGAATCGATAATCGTTACATAGTATTCATTCAATTTATCATGTAGCTCGAATTTCAATGACGTTTGCAAAGGTGTTAAAAATTTATTCAAACTATCGACTATTTCTTGTGTCTTTTCTCGACTCATTTTCGTTTGAGCCAATCCCTCATCCCAAGACTTTTGATCAAGTATTTGTTTCTCACTACCCGAAAAATCTTGCTGTGGAGTTTTAGATGCAATAAAGGAGCTACTATGTTGGATTTTTTCTATCATAAACTAAATCCCCCTAAAAACCGAATCCTTTCTTTTAATATCGGCAAAATTCGGGGGATTTTTAATAGGAAAAAATAGTTGGAATATTAAAATGCTTGAGGAAAGGACAATAAATGCAAAAAATTGATTAATTTCTACTTTTATTTTAGCATGCTTTACGATTGTAAATATATGAAACTACAATATTTGTTATAGAAAAAGAGACCCTAGAAAATCTAGAGTCTCTTTCAATGTATCAATGATTAACGAAGAAGTTGTAATACTCCTTGTGGTTGTTGGTTTGCTTGAGCTAACATTGCTTGTGATGCTTGTGCTAGAATAGCAGCTTTTGTTTGTTCCATCATTTCTTTTGCCATATCTACATCACGGATACGAGATTCTGCAGCTGTTAAGTTTTCAGCAGCATTATCTAAGTTCGCAATTGTATGCTCTAAACGGTTTTGAGTAGCACCTAATAGAGAACGTCCTGCAGAAACTGCTTTAATTTGGTCGTTGATTGTTTCAATTAAAGCTGTTGCAGTTGCGCTATCTGCTACATCAGCATTAGTTAAAGACCCAACTGCTGTTTCAATATCAGTAAGATTGATTCCTGCAGTTGTAAAATCTACAGTCATAATTTGGCCACTATTTGCACCAACTTGGAATGTAACTGTACCACCATTTCCTGCTGTTCCATCTAAAAGATTTTGTTCGTTGAATTGAGTTGTATCTTTAATTCTAGAAATTTCTTTTCCTAACTCTGTCAACTCTTGAGCGATTGCTTCACGGTCTACATCAACGTTTGTATCGTTAGCAGCTTGAACAGCTAACTCACGCATACGTTGTAGTATTGCATGTACTTCGTTTAATGCACCTTCAGCAGTTTGAATCATAGAGATAGCATCTTGTGCGTTTTTAGAAGCCATTTCTAAACCGCGAATTTGACCACGCATTTTTTCAGAGATAGAAAGACCTGCAGCATCGTCACCAGCACGGTTGATGCGAAGACCAGAAGATAATTTTTCCATAGATTTTAATTGAGCGCTATTTGCGATTCCTAATTGACGGTGTGTGTTAAGAGCCGCGATATTGTGATTAATTCTCATTGTTTTCATTTCCTCCTTGAAATTTTTTGTTCACGTCCTTGTGAACGAATTTTTTCGGTTCGCGAGGTCGGCCGCCCTGTTGAACCTTTCCAGTTTTTATATCGACAAAAAACGAAAGGATTTTAGTCCTTTCGTAAATTTTTTTTAAAATTTTTTTGATTTTTGATTAAGTCTAATAGATTAGTTGAAATAGTCGCTGCTTTTTTATTTTCTTTTTGGATTTCGTCATATATTTCTTTTCGAAAAACCTCAACATGACTGGGTGCTTCGATGCCTAATTTAACTTGATCGCCTTTGATCGAAATAACTTTAATTTCAATTCCATCCCCTATTTGAATCGACTCACCATGTTTTCTTGATAAGATTAGCATCGAATCACCCCTTTCTTTCCACTACTGCTTCTTCAAATAATCGATGTTTCGTTTTATATGGAACGTTTGATAAAATCAATTGTTTTGCTTTATTATTTTTTCTATTGATGATGACAGGCGCTTGTAAGTTGGCGGTAGTTTCAGAAAACGGGTCTTGAATCGTTAAAATGGTATAAATCGTTAAATCCTCTTTCTCTTTAATTTCTAGTAGATTTATCGTCGAGTCATCTAAATCAAACTCGTAATCTTTAAAAAAGAGAAACGGGTTGGTTACGACAAAAGCAAGTTCTTTCGTTTGAACAGATTGCATAATTTGATAGATATTATCTTCGGTAAATGGTAGAAATACAAAGTTTTTTTCTTCTTGAAACCCGGGAATTCCATGTTCAAATGTTACGATATCATCTTCTTGAATTTGTTTTGTTCCAAAATATAATGTATCAATCTCCATATTTTTCACCTTCTAAATTTTTTCATTATAAATGTTTACGAAATCTATTTTTAATGAGTTCCATCTTTCAATAAACATGTTCACTTTCCCAGGTTTGTATTCGTGGATCGGGCGATTGATTTTTGTTTCAATGATTGGTTTTTGTGGTTCAATTTTTGTCTCCACTTTTGCCGGCTCATAATGAATTTTTACACTAAAGTGGGAGGGGATCCATCCTATATTAAACTGCTTTTCTGGTTTATTCCCGTTAATGACCGCTTGTTCAACTAATGGATTCCCTTTCTTTTCAATTCTCATTAACTCGTCGCCTTGTTCTCTTCTTCTTGCCATTCCTTCTAGAAAATCTTGATAGCCGTTTTCCGCAAACTCTTTGTTTCGTTGGCGAATCGATTTTAAATCCATATCCGCACGCGCTTGCGACTGGTCGATCGTCAGCTTACCTGGTGTAGTTCGAAAATCCATGTTTGCTTTCGGTTGCTCAATTGTTTGTGTTGCTTTCGGTTGTTCAATCGATTGAATTGGTTTATCTATTTGAAGTCCTAATTGGATAAATACAGATTCCATTCGGATTTGCGGGAGGTTCATGGAAAACCATCCTTTCTATCATAGATAAAGAAAAAAGCTATCCGTGAAGAATAGCTTATCGTAAAAAGTCAACTAATGTCGGTTGGATAATTCTTGATCCTACACTTAAAGATGCGCGTAAAATAGACTCCTGAATCGTTAAGTCCATAATCGCTTTTTCAATGTCAATATCTTCATTATCGGATAAGATACGTTTAGAAATAACTTCTTGCATGCCAAGCCTTTCTTCCATTAAGTCAACACGATTTTGTCGCGCCCCGATTGATGCTCGCTCTGATAAGAAGCGGTCAATTTCTTCATCAATTACAGCGATGTGATTGCTGATATCATCATCTGGTACGTTCCCATTTTGTAAATCAGCGATGATTTGATCTAATACCCCACCATCACTTATTAAATCACCAAACAATTCTTTTCCGTTTGTATTGATAGGTATTTTTATCCCTTGGAACACTTCAATTTCAATTGTACCTTCGGCAAAATTACCGTCTGGTCTGACATTCGTTTCCGTTCCGTTAAAAATATACTTTCCTGCCATTTGTGTATTTCCAATTGTCTGTATATGTTTCTTCAACTCTTCAATTTCTTCTCCAATATAACTGCGCTGTCCTTCATCATATATACCGTTAGACGCTTGGACGATAAGTTCACGAATTCGTTGTAAGGCGTTGACCGCATGGTCTAAAGCATCATCAGTCGTTTCTATCCAGTTTTTCACTTCTCCGATGTTTCGTTTAAATTGTTCGATTCGATTCGTGTCAGTACGATATCCCATTCCTAGCATCGCAACGACGGGATCATCGGACGGACGAGTAATTTTCTTCTGAGTACTTAATTGTTCTTGTAGCTTACCTAATCGAGAATAAGAGTTACTTAAATTTCTTAATAGATTATTCGATAACATCGATTGCGTAACACGCATTTCAAACACCTCCCTATCTACCGCTTATTCCCATTCCATTAATAATTCGATCAATCATTTCGTCTATTACCGTAATCATTCGTGCGGATGCATTATACGCATGTTGGAACTTGATCATATTTGTCATTTCTTCATCGAGTGAAACCGAGCTTACCGATTGACGATTTAATTCAACAGCATCTGCCAATACTTGTGAGTTTTCTGCATCTTTTTTCGCGCTTTGGGAATCAACACCGAGTCGACCGATGATTCCTGCGTAATACGTGTCAATCGTTCCGGATAAGCCAGCTGGCAAGTCGGCAACTGTCACGTAATCTTTAAAGTTTTTCGATTTAATGTCTGCAAGTCGTTGGGCATTTCCGTTGTCACCGGAAACTCCGCTATTCAGACCAGCGGCAATTAGTGCTGAGTTATCTAAAATATCTTGATTGACTCTGATGGATGCAATAATATTATTTGGATCATCAAATACAAAGAAGTCGATTCCGGATGGAGTTGTTCCATTTAGCGAATATCCTTCGCGATGAATCGCGTTAAACTCTTGGACAAACGCCAGGGCCATTTTGTTTAATTTTTCGAGCATTTCTGGGTAGTGTCCTTTAACGGTATTCCCATCCATTCGATATCCGTAACTTTCAATTAATCCGGCAAGTTCCCCCGAGAAATTTAAATTTGGTACCGTTTTATCCCCGATTTTTACGGACGTGACAAGACCTTCCATCGTATTTGGATCTGTATCGGTTTCATCTAGTACATCTAATTGGTTCACTTGAGATTTTCCAAATGTTCGGTCCACTGAAATTAATTTCAACGGCGGGTTGAAAGATGATCCGTCTTGTTGGATGACTTCAATCTCATAGATTCCTTCTGCCATTGAGCTGACTTGTCCGTAATCTTTTGGAGTTACTTTATTGATTTTTATATTGATATATTGAGAGAGTTCATCAACTAATAAGTCTCGTTTATCATATAAGTCATTTGGCAAGTGCCCGTGTGGTTCTACCTGAGCAATTTGTCGGTTTAACGCTTCAATTCGATTGACAATATCATTAATCTCTTTTACTTTTACCGTAATTTCGTTTCCTAAATCATTTTGGATCCGAACGAGAGAACGATAATAGTAATTGAGTGTATCCGCAACCATTTGTCCTGTGGATGCGACGACATCTCGTGCACCAGTATTTTCCGTATGGCTCGCTAAGTCTTGTAAGGAGTTCCAAAACTTTTCCATTACGCTATGTAAACCGCTCTCAGACGGTTCATTCATAATCTCTTCCATTTTGGTTAGAGATTGGCTGAGCATTCCGTAATAACCTAGTTTATTGTTTTCTTGTCGAAATTGAATATCTAAAAAATTATCTCTGATGCGTTGAATCGACCCAGCTGTAACCCCTGTCCCCAATTGTCCGGGAATTTGCGGCATATTGAAAGATGGTGCTGGGTATGCACTTGTTTGAACAAAGTTGACGCGTTGGCGTGAAAATCCTGGTGTGTTCGCATTAGCAATATTGTGTCCTGTCGTATATAAAGCACCTTGTTGTGTAAACATTCCCCGTTTGACTGTCTCAAGTCCGTGGAAAGTTGATCTCATAAAATTTCCTCCGTTCGTTACGCTTTTCTGTTAAAAATGGAATTAGCTTCTAACCCATTCGAGTTTTGTTTATTTGGTGGAGCGTAGGTAATTTGTTCTTGCTGCGGTCTAAATAAATTCAATGAAACTTGAATAAACTGCAACGATTGTTGAATCAGTTGTTCGTTTAAATCGTTACGGTTTTGCAGTTCTTTTAACTGTTGGGTTAACTTTTCCTTTAATTCGTTCAATTTTTCCCGCTCGGTATCGTTTACAAGTTCCAAACAATCAGAAAGGGTTACCGTTTGATTACCACTTGTTTTGACCATCTCGCTTAACAGTTTTTCTCGCTGCTTTTCCAACTGTTCAATCGCTTGGATATGTTTTTGTTCGTTTGCCGTTAGTTCGTTTAAGGCGTCAAAATCACCTTTTTTTAAAATATCCGTTTTTTTTGTCGATAGTTGTAACAAACTTTTATTTAAGCGATACGTTTTCTCTAAGTTGCTCATTAATGATTGAACAGACACGGCTATTCTCCCTCTCCGATTGGATTAATTTTTAAAATAAAAGTTGTAAATGCTTATCGCGAGTTCTTGATGATCGATTTGATACGTTCCGTTTTCAATCGCGATTTTTAATTGTTCAATTTTTTCCTTTCGTTTTTGTACAATGCTTGACTGGTGTTGTAGTTGTTTTGCTTCGCTTGAAATTTCGACTTTATCTGATTGTTTTTTATTGGAACGTAAATGATCATTTTTATTCATTTGTTGTTTATATGGGTTTACGTTTCCCGTTCTTACGTTATAAATTTTCATTTTAATCCCTCACATATTTCCGTGCATTCTTATATATTTATTATCGACACATTGACCTGAGAGTTTAGCGTTTACGGTAATAATTTTCGTCGATAGAGTAATAGGTAATTTTCCGTTCTATTTCTTTTCGGCGATTTTCTTCTTCCGTAAACTTTTCTAATTCCTTTTTTAAATTTAAACGGCAGTTGTCACAAATATTTCCGGTACGAATGATCGCTCCACATTTATCACACGGATAACCTAAGTTTGGTAAGTTAACAACTTTGAGACGGCCTTTTTTAATGAATTTAATGATTAATTCTTCAGGAACTCCTGTTTGTTCAACAACTTGCGGCAAAGTAGCTGTGCGATTTTCTCTTTTCTTAATAAATTTATAGACGATTTCAAATGCTTTTTCTTCTTCTTCATAACAATCGTCACATACATCCCGAATATTCGTTTTTACAAAGATACGATCACAGTTAGGACAATTCATGATTTCCCCCATAGAAATCTTCCTTTCGAATATGATATTACTTTTATTTTACGATTTTTTCACCAATTTCGACAACTGATGATTATACACCGCGGCATAGAGTGAAAGAAGAAACAGTTGTAGCTCCGTATGTTTTTAATAAAAGAGCCGCTTGTCTTACTGTCGTACCTGTTGTGTAAATGTCATCAAACAATAAGATGGATTTGTTGAGTAAGATCGGTGGTGGTTCGATGAGTTGAAAAACATTGGATAGTTTCAATCGCTCGATGCGGTTTTTTTTCGATTGTTTTTCTGTGTGAATCCGTTTAAGCATTGGTGTATAAGGAATTTCGGCTTCCTCTAATAAGCTTTCTGTTTGATTAAATCCTCGTTCATATAATCTCTCTTCACTTAATGGTATCGGCACAATAATGTCAAATGTTAAAGGAGAAAGTTTCTTTCTTATATCTTCGGCAAAAATTTTTGCTAGGGCGTAGTCTCCGCGGTATTTAAATTTGGCGAGCAATTCTTTGAAAAAGTCATTATAAATGTAGATCGATTCATTTTTTGTTAAAACATTCGACCATTTATCGGATCGTTCCCAAAAGAAGCAATCTTTACATTTTTCGTTGATGATCCATTTGTCTGGTAAATGGGTTAGTGGGCGATTGCATATGTCGCAAGTCTCCCCTTCGATCCATTGAAGGCGACTTCTGCATTGGTTGCATAATGTTTTCTCTTTTTCACCTCGAAAAAAAGAAGTCCAAGTGAATTTACTTGGTATTTCTTGATAGCAATATAAACAATAGTCATTGGATAAAAGATTCATATACATCAAGCAATCCTTTCTTTCTTGCGATTTCGTTCATACGAATTAATTGATTTCTTGCCGCAATCATCGCTTTTGTTTTTCCATAGTGAAAAAAGACAATGTCTCCAGACGGATAATCGGAACTTCTTCCAACCCTTCCTGAAATTTGGACAAGGGCACTTTCGGTAAAAATATCATCTTCTGCTCCGATCACTGCCACATCAATATTTGGAATCGTGACCCCACGTTCTAAAATCGTTGTTGTAAGTAGAATTAATATTTCTCCTTTTCTCATCGCTTCGACTTTTTCTTTTCTTTTTTCATCTTCGGCATGAACACTTTCGATGTTCGGATGAATTTGCCGAAAGATGGGAAGTACTTTTTCCATGATTTCAATTTTCGAGAAAAATAGAAGGGCTTGTTTTCGAATTTTCACTCTTTTCTTAACCCACTGTCGAATATTGCCCGGGACATAATTTTTTTCGAATTGTTTTTTCCAGTTTCCGCACCATTCGAAACGAGGGATTGGAATGGGTTTTCGATGAAAGCGAACTGGTATGATTACATGATTGAGTTTGCGAGCCTTGCATTGCTTTTGCCATTTCGCCTCTGGCGTTGCGGTTAAATAAATTTGAGAGGATGTTTCTTTCCTTGCTTTTTCAGCAGCATACCGGAGAGATTCGTCAACGGAATATGGGAAGGCATCAACTTCATCGATTATCATGACATCGAAAGCTTTATAAAATCGGAATAATTGGTGAGTGGTGGTGATTACAAGCGGGGAGAATGTGTGGCGATCTTCGCTGCCTCCATAAAGAGCAGCAATCTTTATGTTTGGAAAAACTTTTTTCAATCTTGGCGTTAATTCTAATACGACGTCTGTGCGGGGAGTAGCAATGGCAATTCGTTTTTGATGGTTTAAGGCATATTCGATTCCTTGAAAGAGCATTTCTGTTTTACCTGCCCCACATACGGCCCAAACTAATAGGGAATCGTTTTCGGCAATGGCTTTTATAATTTTTTCCGATGCTTCTTGTTGCGGGATGGATAATTGACCGCTCCAATTGAGTTTTCCCTCCGTCTTTCCTGTTGGTTCTGGACCTGTCCAAATGACAAGCGGAGTACATTGAGTGACTCGTCCCATCATGATGCAATGACGGCAATACGAACATTGTTGGTGGCAACGTGCACAAGGAAATAGAGCAAAAAATACTTCTTCTGAATTTCCGCACCGATTGCATCTGAGACGGTTGTTTTTTCTTTCGATCCCTTTTTGAAATTGGATATATCCGTTTTCATAATGTTCATAGAGGAGGGAAAAAGAATAAGGTATTTCATCGAGAAGGAGTTGTCTTCCAGCGAGGAAATGTTGAAGTTCCTTTGAATAAGGGTAGTTCGTTTGAAGCAATGGTGGTTTTGGAATGGTTAGACTAGATATAGGATGGAAATCAGTGGATGTTTTTTCAAGAAAATTACTGACTAGTTTTCCATTACGGATTTGAAATAACATCGTTTTTTCATCACTCCTTTGAAAGAAAAACACCGCTCCGAAAGCGAAACGGTGTCTGTTTTTATTTTTTCATCCAACCAAGACCCATCGCGCCTTCCCCTAAATGGGTGCCGATGACTGGCCCAAAGTAGCTAATCATAAATTCGACGTTAGGATACAATTCTTCCAATTCTTTTTTCCATGCAATGGCTTCTTCTTCACGATTTGCATGAATGATGCACGCGCGTAAAGGCTCACCTTTTTTCGCATCTTCTCCGATTAAATCGACGATTCGTTTCATCGCTTTTTTGCGTGTGCGAATTTTTTCAAATGGAACGATGACTTTATTTTCAAAGTGTAATAGTGGCTTTACTTGAAGAAGACTGCCGATAAACGCTTGAGCACTAGAAAGCCTTCCTCCTCTTTGCAAGTTCGTTAAATCATCGACCATAAAGTAGGCTCTCATAGATTTTTTCAAGTCATCTAGGCGAGCAATAATTTCTTCTGGTTTTTTCCCTTCTTTTGCCATTTGCGCTGCTTCAATCGCAAAAAATCCTTGTGGCGTGCAGCTGATTTCAGAATCATAGGCATACACTTTTATGCCTTCTACCATCGTTCCTGCTGTGTAAGCACCTTGGTAAGTTCCACTAATTCCACTTGAAAGATGAATGCTTATGACGGCATCATATTCTTTCGAAAGCTCTTCAAATAATTGCACGAACTCTCCGGTAGATGGTTGAGAAGTTGTTGGCAATTCATTTGTTTGTTTCAGTTTTTCATAAAATTCATCTGCAGTAATATCGATTTCTTCACGATATGATTCGTCTCCAAAAACAACACGCAATGGAATCATTTGTATGTTAAGTTGTTCACGAAGCTCTTTCGGTATATATGCCGTACTATCCGTAACAATTGCAGTTTTCATATTCGATCCCTTTCTTCTAAATATATTCCTATACACATTCTATTAAAAAAAAAGATATTTTTCATTAGAAAAATAATTATTTCTTCTTTCCTATATATCTTTTCTATCTCATGACTATTATCCTTTTATTAACAGAATAATGTTCCCCTTCAATACTCGCAAGTTTTCCCTCAATCAAAGGGAATTGACTCCCATCATGCTTACTTTTTTTTTTGACAAACTGCCTTACACTCATTAACTTGCAAAGTTTTTATTGAAAAAAATGGTTCTATGTCAAATGTTGGGGTTTAGGGGCTACCGCGCTTTCGTTTGGTGGCCTCTGAATCGTAGGATGGAATTTT
>NZ_JBYLHW010000049.1:0-21443 GCF_057747715.1 Bacillus sp. JST-5
CGATGGCGGTCGTTTTTTGCCTATCTAAAGTTTAAAATTTTATTTTTTTGTTGTTTCATAGAACTTTTTACATTACCCGAATTGTAAATTAAGACGAAATACTTATTTAAAGTGATCATTCGCCTATCAACTTCACAATTAAAGAATAACCTTTAAATGTCTCAAATGATTGTACAAAAAAGTCACAAAACAATCACAATCCATCACAAAATAAGTGATTTAACTCATGGTTGAAAGAGTGATATACTGAAAGTAGATTTCGATGGAAGGTTCGTTTCTTAAACTAGCATCGAAAGGAAGGTAGGATTTTGTGAAGGAAAAACAGACAATTATGGTTGTAGATGATGATAAAAGCATTGTTGAACTATTAAGAGACTTCTTGGAAAATGACGGTTTCTATGTAAAAACAGCTTATGACGCCGATCAAGCACTGTCCGTACTCAAGCAGGTTACAATTGATTGCATTATTCTTGATATCATGATGCCGGGACAAAATGGTTTCGAGTTCTGTCGGCAGGTACGGGAGGAAAGTAACATTCCGATCCTCTTCTTGAGCGCCCTCAGTGATGATGTAGATAAAATCCGTGGGCTAGCACTTGGAGGGGATGATTATATAGTTAAAACCGCATCTCCGGGTGAGATTGTTGCCCGAGTGAAGGCTGTATTGCGACGCTCTGGTTCCCAGAAGGGATTTAGCAGGAGAATCTTGGATTACGATGGCCTCACTTTGGATTTATCCACAAGAGAAGTATTTGTAGAGCGTAAATACATCTCACTTACACCAAAAGAATATGAATTATTGCGACTGTTTGCCGAGAATCCGCAAATTGTTTTTACATATGATCAATTACTCGGGAAATTTTGGAATGGAATTGGCGATAAACATACTGTCCGCGTCCATATAAGCCGCCTACGTGAGAAAGTTGAGCCCGATCCAAACAAACCAAAATATATAGTCAATGTCTGGGGTATAGGCTACCGTTTTAAAGGAGAATAAAATGAGATCAATGCGCATTCGTACATTTTCTATTCTTTGTTTGCTTTTAATCTTGATGTTGCCATGGGTATTTTACGTATCGGCCCACTTACTCACAACAAAATCACTCATTTTCGATACGAATGAAGCTCAAAAAGAAGATTTTAAAAAAATGAGCCACTTCATTGAAACAAATACAGAAAACTGGTCTGACCCCAAATGGCAAGATGATTTAAGAGGAAAGTTACAAGCATTGGACATGGGTGTAGAAATTTTAACCGAATCAAATCAAGAGATTTTTCAATTTCCCCCCGAGGAGGACCGCTCATTTACACGAGCGGAACAGTTTTCAATTATGGAAGATGGTCGCATAGTTGGAAGAGTAATGATTTTTCAGCCGAATTCAAGAGTGGTTCAGATGATTGCGGCATTTGCGGGATTATTGTTAGCTTTTATTATCATCGGTTATGTCATGAGAAGGTTCATTCTCAAACCGCTTGAGAAAATGAGCCTAGCAGTCCGACGAGTCGCAGAAGGGGATTTGGACGTCCAATTACCTAAGTCGCCGATCAAAGAAATTACGGAAGTTCATGGCGGAATTCAAATAATGACAGACAGTCTCCAAGAATCCATGCAAAAACAAGTGGAATTAGAGGAAGAACGTCGATTTATCATTGCTGCAGTCGCCCACGATTTACGGACACCATTATTCGCCTTACGAGGTTATTTGGATGGTTTGGAAAAAGGAATTGCTGATTCACCGGATAAACAAGCAAAGTATTTGGCGGTTTGTAAGGAAAAGTCAGCACAATTGGCCCGTCTTGTAGAGGATCTTTTTACATTTACAAAGACGGAATATTTGGAGATGAAACTCAAAAAAAGCACGGTTAATCTTCCAATTTTATTAAAGAAGTCGATCGATAGCCTAAATCCACTAGCTAAGCAAAACAACATCTCTATTATCGCAAAAGATTTTGGGGAAGATTGTATGATCATGGGCGATTCGTATTTATTAGAGCGTGCCATAAATAACTTATTGGATAATGCTGTCAGACATACACCACACTCTGGTAGTATTTTTGTCCAATGCTATAAGGACGGTAACAGAGTGGTCTTTACAGTTCAAGATACGGGGAAAGGTTTCTCTTCGGAAGAGATTCATCGTGTTTTTGAACCACTATATCGTGGTGAAGCATCACGAAATCGTTCAACCGGAGGGGTCGGGTTAGGGTTAACTATCTCAAGAAGGATCGTTAGACGACATGGCGGTGACCTTGTCGTAGATAACCATTCAGAAGGTGGTGCACTGATAAAAGGTTGGATACCAGCTCACTCTTCTAGTGCTTGATAACTTATAATAAACCTGAACAAGATAAGCTCCATTTTGAGTTAAAGCTTAATTTTGAAAAAAGATTAATTAATGGGTGCCTTTAATATAATTCTGTATCATCTCGTTTCACCAATATAAACTGCAGATAGCTATACAGATAGTTTTTTGTTTCTCTTTCATTCGTACGAATGCGTTATTTGTATACATTTGTTTAGTAGATAAAAAGATGTCAACTAATGGATAAAAGTTGACATTTTCATGATCCGCTTCAAACCGTTGTTCCTACTGGGTTTGGAGCTCTTTTTTTCTGTTTTTTAATGTTTTTCTACCCCCCTGTTAGAAACGGGGGGTAAGGGCAGGGCAGGCCCTGCCCGACAAAGACAGATTTTACGGTTTGGGACCGTAAAATCCGCCTTTGTCGTCTGCTTTTGATCGCCCTTGTATTCCAGTATAAATAATCACAAAATCAATCTCTGGTTCTAAATACTCCTGTACAATCACTTCTGATAAAGTATCACTTTTGAATGAGTTTCTATCAAAAATTTGAAATTTGTACATAATATTACTGCTGGTAATACTGTGGCGACTCTCTAACCGCATTCTAAATTGGAACGGTGGCTTTTTTACTTCACGAATAATCTCATCAATTAACGTATCTATTCTTGAATAAAATCGTTTTTTAGGATTAATATTAAAGTTTTTGTTTCGGTCAATGATATATTGGTCACAATCTGCTGTGAACTGATCTGTATTCAAACAAAGACAAAGGGTACATTTTTCCGTAGGTGAATGATAGACTTCCAATCTTTTAATATCCATTCCTCTTATTTCTCCATTTCTTGTTTTTCTGATGTTGTCTGTCTTGCTGTTGCAAGTGTTTCAATCGTCTGTAAGAAATCATGCTCTTTGGGGACAAGGGGAGGATAAAATTCAGAAATGAAATTATCTCCTTTATCCACTAAGTATCACAACTTAAAAACGCCACTGATCGATAAAATACCGTTCAAATGACGTTTTAAGTGTGATTATAGATATGTTTGTCTTTAAATTTTTGTAACCCTTGATTAGCAAGGATTATAGCTGATTGTCTATATAAACATGAACCTAACGGTGCAGGGAAATCAACAACGATTTCTATGATTTCATCCTTAATCCCACCGACAAGTGGAGATGTACGATTGAAAAATGAAAGTATTATAAAAAATCCTTCAGAGATTCGAAAAATACTAGGTGTTGTCCCGCAAGAAATAGCTCTCTATACAGATTTAACTGCTGAAGAAAACCTTCATTTTTTTGGGAAGGTTTACAAGCTACCCAATCATTTATTAAAGAAAAAAGTAGATGAAGTTCTGGAGCAAATTGGTTTAACAGAACGAAGAAAAGATATAGTCAAAACATTTTCAGGCGGTATGAAACGTCGGTTAAATATTGGCATCGCTCTTATGCATGACCCAGAAATTATTATTATGGATGAGCCGACCGTTGGCATTGATCCTCAATCAAGAAATTACATTTTAGAAACGGTAAAGCGATTAAATCAAGAAAAACAAATGACAGTATTATATACGAGCCACTATATGGAAGAAGTCGAGTTTTTATGTAACCGAATCTACATTATGGACCAAGGTTCTATTATTGCTTCTGGAACTAAAGAAGAAATCAAAAATATTCTATCCTCCGAAAATACTATTCTTATAAAAGTATCTCAAGTGAAGGATGAATTTTTGCAAGAGCTAAAGCATGAACCTGTTATTAACCGAGTAACGGTGCAAGAAAAAGAGATTTCAATTATAGTTCCGAAAGAGGTTAATATTTTCAAAACATTATTAGCATTTGCTGAAAAAACGAATACCGAAATTCATGCGGTAGAAGTAAAAGCTCCTTCATTAGAAGATGTATTTTTACATTTAACCGGAAGAGCTTTAAGGGATTAGGAGGAATTCAAAATGATATTCACATTTATAAAAAAACAGCTGCTCTTAATGTTAAGAAATCGACAAGAGCTTCTCATATTAATAGGGATGCCTCTAGTTTTAATCTCCATATTAGGTTTTGCATTACAGGGAGTCATGAATAATGATGTTCCTGCAGTAAAAGCAAAAGTTGTTTGGATCGAACATTCCGATGAAAAGGAAGATCTTTCTTTATTTGAAGAAGAAATAAGAAAAAGCCCGATCCCTAAAGAACAGCTTGATGAGATACTAATCGGAATAACAGAGCTCCAACCTGTCCATCAATTAAAAGAATTGTTGTTAAGTGAAGAATTAAGGGAGCATATTGAGTTAGTGGAAAAAGACGTAAATGACTTAGATAGTGTGAAAAATGATGATGAATTTTCAGCGATTATTGAAATTCCGAAATTATTCTCGTATGAATTATTGAACTATATTTTCTTAAACAAAGGCGAACGCCCTACCATAAATTTATATAAAAATGAAGGAAAAGAAATTTCTGCTTCTATAGTGGAAGAAGTGTTATATGCCTTTCAAACTCAATATTCCTTGCATACTGTACTTGGAAAGAATGGACTACTAGAAAGTACGTCACTCAATAATATAAATATTCAAGGAACGATTGAAACAGTTACGAATAAAAAACCGATAACTGCCATGATGTATTATTCCGTGGGAATGTGTGTCATGTTTGTTTTATTTGTAGCATCTAGCATCGGTACTTATGCGTTCCGAGAAAAAGAACTTCATGTATTTGATCGAATAATTTTAGGAAATGTATCAAAATGGGCGTATTTTTTCGGGAACTTTATTTCAGCGGTTATTATTTCATTTATACAAATCATGATCCTATACGGTGTGTCGGCTCTTGTTTTCGGAATTTATTGGCCAAATATAATGGCATTTATAGTTGTTTCACTCTGTGATTGCTTAGCAGTAGGAGGGATGGCAGCCTTGTTAACAGCCATCAACTATAGATTAAATTCATTAATGTTGACGAGTTTCTTTGGCAGCGTTTTAATCTTTGTTTTCTCTTTTGTTGGTGGAAGCTTTTTTCCAGCGGGAGAATTATCGCCGGTGATTCAATTACTTGGAAATTTAACCCCAAACGGATCGGGGATGACTGCTTATATAAAAATTTTACAAGGGTATGGGATCAAAGATATTATGGATTCACTCATTTTTCTATGTAGTTTCAGTGCCTGTATGCTTGTTTTAGCTGCCATTAGTTTCCCGAAAAGGGGGAAAGCGATATGATAAAAATTTTTATGATTAAATTGAGATTATTGTTGAGAAATCCAATTCCATTTATTTCAACTACCGTCTTATTATTTATGCTCACACTGCTGATGGGTTCAGGGCATGAAATAAAAATTAAAGTTCCTGTTTATAGTGAACATAATCATTTACAAGAATCAACGATATGGAAAGAACTAGAAAAATCAAAAGTGTTTGATTTTCAATGGTCGACGAAGGAAAAGGTTGAAAAATCGGTGAGTGAAGGGAAAGTAGAGGCAGGAATCGAATTGAAAGAAACAGATTTCCGACTCATTATTTCTTCCAATACCGAAAATGTTAATGTTATTCATCAATATGTCCATTCTATTTATTCACAAGAGTTGATCCGAAAAAATATTTTAGCAGCTGCTGAAAATTCAAACATCGATACAAAACAGTTAGAAAAGCAACTAGATGAAATAAAGGAAAAACCTATATTTGAAACGAAACAAAAATTATTCAGAAGCGACGACACAGTCATAATAAATGGTAGTCTTCAATCTATTTTCGGTTTTTCGTTATTTATGGTTATTTATACCATTGCAAATAACGTGTTGCATATTTTAGAGGAGAAAAAAGTTGGTATGTGGGATCGCATGATATTATCTCCTTTAAAAAAATGGGAAATGTATACTGGAAATTTACTGTTTAGTTTCATTACAGGATATTTCCAAGTATTCATCGTATTTGCCGTCTTTTATTTTACAGGTGTTGAGTTTTACGGAGGCTTTTGGAAAACTTTAATTATTTTAATCCCGTATGTATTTTGTATAGTCGCTTTATCCATTTTTATTACAGGTTTAGTGAAAAATATACAGCAATTTAATGCCATTATTCCACTAGTGGCCGTTAGTTTTGCGATGATAGGAGGAGCTTATTGGCCGCTTGAAATTGTAACATCTAAGGTATTATTAACGATTGCTAAATTTGTTCCGATAACTTACGGGATGGAAGCATTAAAAGGTGCAACCGTTTATGGAATGGGTATTTCGGATTTATTGTATCCAATGAGTATTCTAGTCTTAATGGGAGTTATTCTCATAGGAATTGGGATAAATTTAATGGAAAAAAAGGCATGTGTAAATACAAAACTCCTAATCATTTGAGATGGTTAGGAGTTTTCTTTTGAAATCATTGTAAATAATATAAGGATGATTTTTAATAAAATTCTGGCTAAATAGTGTATTTGGGAGTATTCGGCATGATATTGAAGGATTTTTATATATAGGAGAGGTGCATTAAACTAAGATGGAAATATACAGAAATATAAAGGAATATGAATCGATAGGCAATTTGGGTTAGTTATTGATTAAAGATATAATAAATTCATCGTAGAATTAAATTCGTCGCGAAAAGGGGGATAAGTAGGTGTTTCTTTTTGCAAAAACTATTAAACAACTATAAGACATATTTACAAAAGGAACAAAAATCAGAAAACACCATTCAAATGTATCTTCAAGAGGCGGATCGATTCCTTAAGTTTGTGACTTTTTTTGAAAATTCATTGAAAAACATTAATGAACAGCATGTAATCAAATATCGTAATCAATTATTAAAAGATGGGAAAAAAGTTTCAACCATTAACAAATCAATATCCACTTTAAGTTCCTTCTTTACATGGGCCTGCCAAGAAGGATATTTTCTCTGGATTAATGCAGAAAACATAATTCATCAATTATCATCTCCCCTGTCTTAAAAAGACGAAGTAATTCTACTAATGAGCTCTCAAAAGATCAAAAAATTTATAAAGAAAGTAAAAAAGTTTTGCATACCAATGTGAAAGGTTTGCAATAGATGATGTTCTTATTATTAGTTTTGAATAAAAATACAAAATAATGAATATTAATAAGTTTTTTGCTTAACAGAAAAAGATATGGGGTGGTTGATAAAGTGGATGTTAATGCGAAAAAAGCTAAATAAAAAAATATATAGATTGCCCGTATTTATTTATAACCGAACGATCTGGACAAATGAATCCAAGAGCTATCCAATACCTTTAAAAAATATAGTGATCAACTAGATTTTTAAGTGAATGCACAAATTTTAAGAAATAGCGAAAAAGGATTGAGACCAAAGCAATTACAATAGGTCGCAGGACATCGCTCTATACAAACGAGCTATCAATTTTATCAACAATAGATAGATTTTAAATTTTGGAGGTTTTATTGTGAAAAAATTTTTAGGAATCATTATGACTTTCATAATTGTATTAACGATTACCGCATGTGGTTCGGAAAAAGCGAATACTGAACCTGGGAAAATCGTCATTTCCAGTAAAAAATTTACGGAGCAAATCATTTTAAATCATTTGCTTGCAGAATATTTAAAAGCCAATACTGACTTAGATGTAAAAGTAGAAGATGGATTAGGTGGCGTTTTTGTTCTCCATGAAGCAATGAAAAAAGGCGACATTGATATGTATGTTGAATATACGGGAACTGGCTATTTAAATGTATTAAAAAATGAATTTAAAGAAGGCATGTCACCGGAAGATGTATACAATGAAACGAAAGAACAATATAAAGAAGAATTTAATATTACTTGGTTAGATCAATTAGGTTTTAACAACACATACGCATTAGCAATGAGAGCTGATCTTGCGGAAGAACTTGGAGTTGAGACTTATTCTGATCTAGTAGAACACTCACCAAATTTAAATTTTGGAGCAGATGCAGAATTCTTTGAGAGAAGTGATGGGTTTGACGCACTAGAAGCTGCATATGGATTTGACTTCGGAAAAACAACAAACATTGACCCTGACTTGCAGTATGAAGCAGCTAAAAATGGAGAAATAGATGTTATAACTGCGTTTTCAACGGATGCAAGAATTAAACAATTTGATTTAAAAATTTTACAGGATGACAAAGAATTTTTCCCACCTTATCATGCAGCTCCTATTATTCGCCAAGAAGTATTAGATGCAAATCCAGGATTGGAAGAAACATTGAATAAACTGAGTGGAATTTTAACAGATGAAAAAATGCTTGAACTAAATTCTCAAGTGAATTTAGATAAAAAAGACCCGAAAGAAGTAGCAATACAGTTTTTAAAAGAAGAAGGATTAATAGAGTAATTGATTTCCCCATTTCTGAGACGAAGGAAATGGGGTTCAAACTTTAAGTAAAAGAGGAGATTATATGATTAGGTTTGAAAATGTGAAAAAGCAATATCAAGATGGATTCACTGCTTTAAAAAATATAGATTTTGAAGTAAAGAAAGGAGAACTTTTAACGTTAATTGGACCAAGTGGTTGCGGGAAAACGACCACGATGAGAATGATTAACCGCTTAATTGAGCCGACAGAAGGAAAAATTTATATTGATGGGCAAGATATTTCACAATTAAATCCTGTAGAGCTTCGCCGGAATATTGGCTATGTTATTCAACAAATTGGTTTATTTCCTCATATGACGATAGAACAAAATATTTCATTAGTACCGAAATTAAAAAAATGGGAAGAAAAAAGATACTTAGCAAGAGTTGATGAGTTATTAGAACTTGTAGGGCTCGATCCATCGGTTTTCAAGCATCGTTATCCTTCGGAATTGAGCGGAGGACAACAACAAAGGGTAGGGGTCATTCGTGCTTTAGCTGCAGAACCAGAAATTATATTAATGGACGAACCGTTTAGTGCTTTAGATCCTATTAGTCGTGAGCAATTACAAGATGACATTGTGCGCCTTCATGAAGAAATTAATAAAACTATCGTATTTGTTACACATGATATGGATGAGGCGCTTAAAATATCGAGTCGAATTGCGATAATGAAGGATGGGGAAATAATTCAACTAGATACACCAGATAAAATTTTAAGACATCCTGCCAATGATTTTGTTAGAGGGTTTATTGGAAAAGAGAGAATGAAAAAGCATACTGATGATGTCCTAGTTCCAACAGCAGAAGATTTAATGACAACATCAACGGTTACTTCATCTCCTAGAAAGGGACTTGCTGAAGCTTTCAAGCAGATGAAAGACTATAAAGTTGATAGTTTAATATTAATTGATCGCAATAAAAATTTCGAAGGACTTGTGACACTTCAAAAGATTGAAGAACATTACAAAAATGAAGATCTTACATTGTCGGCTATTAAAGAGGAAAATGCTTTGACGATCCAAATGAATGCGAGCGTGCAGGAAGTAGCAGAGATCTTTCATGAAAATAATATAGGACTTATACCTGTGTTAGATGGTGAGCGTCTCGCAGGGATTATTACACGCTCAAGCATGATGCGTGGACTAGCTGAATGGAAGCTTAACGAATAGAAAGGAAGTTTAATATGGATTTATGGAATACATTTATGACGCGTAAAGAAGATATTTGGATAGCGTTTCAAGAACACATTATGTTAGCGGGAATAGCAATGATTATTGCGATTATTATTGCAGTACCCCTTGGAGTTTTATTAACAAGAACCCCTAAATTGGCGGAACCGATTATTGGGCTAGCTGCCCTGATTCAAACGATACCAAGTTTAGCGTTATTAGGTTTCATGCTTCCAATTTTCGGAATAGGAAAAACCCCAGCAATAATAGCTTTAACATTGTATGCGCTACTTCCAATTTTAAGAAATACGTATACTGGTATTTTAGGAGTAGACTCATCATTGGTTGATGCAGGAAAAGGGATGGGAATGACTTCGAGTCAAATATTATTAAAAGTGGAATTGCCTTTAACATTGCCTATTATTATGGCTGGAGTTCGTACCGCTACGGTTTTAACGATTGGTGTCGCAGCATTAGCTACATTTATCGGCGCTGGTGGATTAGGTGATTTAATTGACCGCGGATTACGTGTAGCTGATAAAAATTTAATTTTAGCTGGAGCGATTCCTGCTGCAATTCTTGCCATTATTTTTGATTTTCTTCTAAAAAAATTAGAATCAAAAGTAACACCAAAAGGATTGAAAAACTAAGCATCCGTAATACGGGTGCTTTCTATAATAGGAGTAATTCTCACATTTATGCTTTTATTAAACATTTTGCTAAACTAATGTTGTAACAGTTAAATGATGGAGTTGAAAACATGGTTACAAAACAAGAAATACGTGAGCGAGTCTGGAAGCAATTAGAAGAGCAAAAATTAGGAAGATTTCCTTTCCCTTTAAAAAATCGGATTCCAAATTTTAAAGGAGCGGAAAAAGCGGCTCATTTTGTCTTTACTATGGAAGAATACAAACGTGCAAAAGTGGTAAAGGTAAATCCAGATTCTCCACAACTTCCCATTCGCGAACAAATATTAAAAGATGGAAAAACCTTGCTTGTCCCAACCCCGAGACTTAGAGCAGGTTTTATTATGGTAAAGCCGGAATGGGTTCCACCAGGAGAAGAAAGAAAAGCAGCTAGTTTGAACCATATAAAAAAATATGGGAAAGAAGTATCTCTATTCGAATTACCCCCTATTGATTTAATTGTTGTTGGTTCAGTTGCATTGAATCCTGATGGGAGAAGAGTCGGTAAAGGAGAAGGATATGCGGATCGCGAATATGCCATCATTCGAGAAATAGGGAACGGTGAGATCCCAGTAATTTCTACCGTTTGCAGTATTCAAGTAGTTCAAGATAATATCCCTATCAATCCTTATGATTTAACGGTAGACTGGATTGTTACAGAAAAAGGAATACACAAAACCAATAGTCCTTACAAAAAACCAACAGGAATCATCTGGGAAGAAGTAACGGAAAAAGAATTAGAAATTATGCCCGTCTTAAAAGAAATACGGGAGATGACGAGAGGGAAATTAGAGAAAAACTAAAAATCATAAGGTAGAATGTAAGGATGGGAATGCTTTTCCTTACATTCTATTTTTTTATCGTATTATTCTTCATATCCATTTACAATTAAGTCCAATTTTCCTGTATTAGGGTCAATCACTAAACCATGTACGGGAATTCCTTTTGCCATTAAAGGGTGATTTTTAATCATTTTCACGCTATTACGAACATTATCTTCTACACAAGAAAAACCTTTCAACCATTTATCAATATCAATACCAGAATATAACAAAGTGTCAATGGTTTCTCTTTTAATGCCTCGCTCTTCCATTTTTGCAATTACTTTATCACTTTGGATAGCGCTCATTCCACAATCATGATGTCCAATAACCATAACTTCATCTGCTTGAAGTTCATATACGGCAACAATAATACTTCTCATAATACTACCAAAAGGATGAGTGACGATGGCACCTGCATTTTTTACGATTTTTACATCACCATTTTTAATATTCATTGATTTAGGTAGTAGTTCTACTAGTCTTGTATCCATACATGTTAGAATTACGGCTTTTTTATTCGGAAACTTTGTAGTTTGATATTGTTTATATTTCCCTAATTCAACAAATTCTTGATTGTATTTTAAAATTTCATGCAACATGCCCATAAATTTGGTAACTCCTTTCGAAAACAGGAAAAAGCTATTGGCCAAAATCCAACGAAAACATTTCAATTTTCCAATAGTATATCAAAATCATCAAAGGAATGATATGAAAAAGGACGAACCCAATTTATGATTCGTCCAATAAGATCATTTATTTCGCGATTTTTTGTAAATGACGTAATAGACTTAAAGAACGTCCTGTTCCAATAGCTACGGATTCTAACGGATTTGGAGCTAAATGAACAGGAACAATAATCTCTTCTCTTAACCATTCTTGCATTCCAGTTAAAAGCGATCCTCCGCCGGTTAATATAACACCTTTGTCTACAATATCTCCACTTAACTCAGGTGGAGATTGCTCCAATGTGATGCGAATAACTTCTAAAATTTGAAGAAGGGGTTCTCGAATGGCCTCTTTAATTTCAGAGGAACTAACCGTAATGGTGCGAGGGAGACCAGTTAATAAGTCACGCCCACGGATGTCCATTGATACTTCTCCTAAATCAATGAGCGCACACCCAATTTCAATTTTCATTTGTTCCGCTGTTCGTTCACCAATAAGTAAATTATATTTCTTTCTAATATATTGAATGATTTCTTCATCAAATTTATCTCCGCCTACGCGGATAGAGTTAGAAGATACTACCCCACCGTAAGAAATAATGGCTACTTCTGTTGTTCCTCCACCTATATCCACAATCACATTGGCGATAGGCTCGTCTACCGGAAGGTCTGAACCGATTGCTGCTGCTACAGGTTCTTCAATGAGCATCACACTTTTTGCTCCGCTATTTTTCACTGCATCATGAATCGCTCTTTTTTCAACAGAAGTGGCACCTGAAGGAGTACATACGACAACAGAAGGCTTTCGAATGGCAAAGCCTAACTTTTTACTAGCTTTTTTCATTACATGTTTTAATAGCATACTAGTCATTTCAAAATCAGCAATGACACCATCTTTTAACGGTTTAACCGCAGCAATTTTTTCCGGTGTCTTTCCGATCATATTTTTTGCCTCTAAACCAACGGCAACCACTTGGTTCGTTTTAATATCTATTGCAACAACCGTTGGCTCGTTTAAAATAATACCTTTATTTTTACTGTAAACAAGCGTATTGGCTGTTCCTAAATCAATTCCAATTTCAGTAGTGGAAAACATAAAATCACCCTGTCTAATAGTTGTGTCTTTATACTTTTCAATTAGTATAAAAGATTTTTGACGGTATTTTTAATGGAATAGATTGGTTGTTACATTCCATATTATGGTTTGTAATATTTTATAAGCGCTGAAGTCCATAGGGATTGTAAGATTTAGAGTTTGGAAATATAGAATTAACTCCCCTATGAAATGAATAATTAACGTAAATGTAAATTAAGTAATAAAATAGGTTACAGTCATCGGCCACCGAGTAATTGGAAGCAGAAGCAAAATAAAGCATCTTTTATGATAAAAATAAGTACTATTAATCTTTATTTTGAATATATGACAATGGAAGAGTAAAAACTTAGATGAAAAAAATTTTTTTAACAAAGAAACTTTTCAACAACGGTTTCGTAAATAATAAAAAAAAGGAGGAATGAAGTATGATTGTTTCAACAACTAATACTTTGCAAGGTAGAGAGATTGAACGTTATCTCGGTGTCGTCTCTGGAGAAGCTGACATAATAAAAAGCAGATGTATATAGACTACATCTACTTTTTATCGTATAGACACAAACCAAAACGGTTTTGGATTGCCTGGACTGAATTTTGCGTTCTCATCAGCGTCAACAACAATTTCTTCAAAAATAGATGAAATTAAAAGTTTCCTTTCTTCATCTGTAGAGATATCCCATAATTTTGGGAAGTTTGCAATGATTTCCGTTACTTCTTCTATAGACCATTCTTTAGGTTGATTATCCTTCTTGTCTAATCGTTGCGTTAGCTCTTTTTCTCGCTCTCTTAACATAGTAATCTTTGCATTTAATTCTTCTATGTCGATTAGGTCATTCACAAACATCATTTTATACTTTTCAATTTGCTTATGGATTACACTTAATTCTTTGTTTATATCGGTTTGTTTTTCTTCAATGTTTTTTTGATTAACTTTAGAATCATTGACCCATCCTAAAAGGATTTTCTTAAATACCCTCAAAAATTCTTTTGTTATATTCTCCTCACTTATCATTGGCATAGGGCAAGTCATCCCTTTAGTTTTCCTATTGCATCGATAGTATTTAACTCTTTGATTACTGATTTTAAAGGTAGTTCCAGTCATCGGACCACCACATTTACCGCATTTCAAGATAGACGTAAAATAGTATCTACCTGTTTTTCCGCGACCACTGTTTTCTTTTCTTCTTTCTAAAATAGCTTGCAATTCCCAGAATTCTTTTTCAGAAATAATAGGTTCGATTAATTCTGAATCAAACAACATTTGTTCCGATAGAGGTTTCCTTATTTGGAACCGTTCATCATTAAATCTCATTTTCCCAATGTAAAACGGGTTTTTAACAATATACTGAACAGTATATCCTGCGAATTCTGCTCCTTTACGGGTGCGATAACCTTCTTTATTGAGTGTTCTTGCTATTTTGTCCATGCCCGTAGTTCTTGCCATTTTATACATTCTTTTGACTAATTTAGCTTCATGTTCAACAATTTCAAATCTCCCATCTACATAATTGTAACCGTACGGCGAAGTTCCACCTAACCACTCACCTAAATTTGCTTTTTTAAGCATACCCATTTTTACACGTTCAGCAAGGTTCTCACGTTCCCATTGAGCGAGTGCAGCTACAAGTGTAATAAATAGTCGTCCGGTGGCAGAAGTAGTATCATATACCTCTGTGGCTGATTTGAATTTAACATCGTATTTATCAAATTCTTCTAATAGCTTGTATAAATCCAATACAGAACGAGTTAACCTGTCTAAACGGTATACTAAAACTATGTCAATTAAACCACTTTTAATATCATTCATCATTTTTTGAAGTTCTGGACGTTCTAAATCTTTAGCAGATCTTCCCTCATCCTTATATAGCTTGATGACTTCCCAATCCTGAGATTGAGCGTAAGCTCTTAGTCGTTCTTCTTGAGCAGCTAAAGAGTAACCTTCTTTTGCTTGTTCTTCTGTTGATACACGAACATATATTGCTGCTTTCATTTTAATCATTTCCTTTCTATTAAAAAAAACGGGAATGTACGTTCGGTTTGTGGTTATAAAAGATGGTGTACATTGTACACCTATAGTTTTAGCAATTCCTCTTTTTTCTTTTCGAATTCATCTTGAGTAATTGCACCCAGATCTAATAGGTTTTTATATTTTAATAGTTCATCTGCTACACTACTATTATTAGATTGTAAATTATTACTTTTATTTCTTTCATCACAGATTAATTGAAATACAGATAAACATTCTTGCGCTGACTCGAATATTGATTTGTAAATAAATCCATTTTTCTTTGTTTTAGATTTAATAAAGTTAATATAAACTGTAGGTTTAAGAATATCATTTATTGTAATTTTTAATCTTAGACTGTCGCAATATTCTTTAGTTTTCTTTCTACCGGTTACTCCACCGACAATAGCACCTGTCCCCCCAAATAATACTCCTCCAACTAAAGCTCTTCCTAGACCACCACTCGCGACAGAATTCCCATCTTCTAGCAATTCAAAATCAACTATGTCATCGTAGTTGTATATTTCTTTTATTTTCCCTCGAAAAGAGGATAGGATAGCCCATTTTCTTTGATTATCATCAAATGCTACATAATTACCTATTTGTTTCGTGATTAAAAAATTATCCTTTTCTTTTTCTAAATTTTCTTGTTTAATTTTTGCCAATCCAATTCTATCTTTTATTTCATCTAGGGTAAATGGTTTATTACCACGTGAAAGTATTTCTTTAGTGGTAATTCCAGCTTGTTCAAAATGATTTGCACATATTTTTACTTTTCCCTCTATAGTTTGCTTTAAAAAACTTAACTTTTTATTACAAACAGGACATATCTTGTTTTTTTCGCTAAACAAAGTTATCCCTCCTATCGTTCACACGCCCATCCGTCTTTATCTCGGTCCATTTTCGCTTGATATGCAGGATGTCCCTCAGGTACACCATCAGGATATACTTTTCTTAATTCAGTACAGTTTTTAAAGTATTCAGTAGTTGTGGATCCGCTAGAGGATGTTCCTCCACTGGATGTTCCTGAAGATTTATTCGATGATGAGCTACTAGATTTTGATGAAGAATTACCAGAAGAACTACCTGTCGAGCTTTTGCTAGATTTTGAACCTGAATTCGAACTATTATTAGAGGCAGTGTCAAAATCTCCTTTTGTAGTTCCTTCTGGACCATATGCCCATAATCCAATTCCTTTTTCACGTGCTTCTCTAGCAAACTTTCTAAAATATTCAGCATAAGTAACATCTGGTGGATATGTAGAAGGTTCTGCATATCCATTTATCACAAGATCAGCGTTAAACATCTTTGAACGGATTTCTTTCTCATCCATTAAATTTGTTGGAACTTCTAACCAAACCAATCTTAATAATCGACCATATCTGTCTGTTTCTGAAACATCTTTTTGTAACCAAATTTGTCTACCATTAAGCTTTGACTTTGTATAATTACTTGCTTCTTTTCCATATGGTTCAGTTCGTGTTGTAGACTCAGGAGTGTTAACACCTATCAATCTAACTTTCCTACCATCAGTAAGTTCAATAGTATCCCCATCAATTACTCTTGCTACTGTTGCAGCAACCAATCCAAGTGATGAAGCTTTTGGTTTGTTTTCTTTTTTCTTTTCTTTATTTGATATTTCATCTTGTTTATTTTTGTCCTGTACCTGAGCTTTTTGTTCAGTAACCTTTTCTGATTTTTCAGATTCAACATCTTTCACTTTTTCAGTATCATTTTTCTTTACTTTGTTATTTTCTTGATCAGATGACTCTTTTTTCTCGTTAGCACTTTGTTTATCACTATTATTTACGTCTGTAAATCAACAAATCTCGACACTGTCCGCTCAATTGAGTGTTCAAGCCGATCAAATTGCTTCTAAGGTTTCTAGAACGGAGTTTGAGAGTTTGCAGATTGGTGGAAGGAATTTATTAACTGGAACAAAAGATGAGTTAACTTATGTAAATGTGAGTGGATGGGCAGATTATCAAGACAATAATACAAATCATAACGATTTAGTAAATATCCTTCAACCCGGTGAAACATATACCCTTAGAGTCTTTATCGATGCTACAAACTCTGATTATCCAGTTTGTTCAATGATTAGGCTTCCTAGCCCAACAAACACTTTTAGAGATTTTCAAGGAAACTGGATTGAAGCAGGTAAGCAAGGATACTCTACTGTAACCTTTGTCATGCCTAGTGATGCAACGTATTCAAGAGTATTTATGATTAGATTTAATCAAAGAGATACACCAACACAAAACGTAGGTTATGGGAAAGCAAAACTCGAAAAAGGCAACCGTGCCACCGACTGGACTCGTGCTGAGGAAGACGTGCAAGGTCAAATCGATGGTCTCGGAACACGCCTTTCCACCGCCGAAACATCTATAACGCAATTGTCAAATCAAATACAGCTCAAAGCGAATCAAACGACTGTTGATACGTTGGAGAATCGTATTAGCAGCGCTGAATCGTCTATCACATTGCTCACAGATCAAATCAACCTGAAAGCAAACAAAACCGATGTCGACAATCTGACCACGCGCGTATCGAGTGTAGAAGTTGACATCGATGCATTGAACTCGCAAATCGCGCTCAAAGCGAATCAAACGACAGTGGATAGCTTAACGAATCGCATGTCAAGTGCGGAATCTTCTATAAATCTACTAAGCAATCAAATTAAATTGAAGGTTGATGTTGATGGTGTAATATCATCAATCAATTTATCGCCTGAAGGAGTACGAATTAGCGGTAATCGAATCCACTTAACTGGTCAGACGCTCATAGATGATGGAATCATTGGCACAGCAGCTATTGCAAATGCAGCTATTACCCGTGCAAAATTAGGTACTGCAGTAATTGGAACAGCACAAATAGAGGATGGTGCTATTACAAACGCTAAAATTGCTAATGCGGCGATTGATAACGCTAAAATTGCAAGTGTATCAGCAGACAAAATAATAGCAGGTACTTTAGATACAAGTAAAATGTCTGTACGCGGTGGTTCAGCAACAGAATATGTGCAAATATCGGGAAGTGAATTTATACAGCGTGGGAAGTATGTGCGTACATGGAAAGGGAAAACTCGCACTATAGACAGTCGTGTACAACTTGTTAATGGTTACCTACGTTTTTCAGATATGGAAAGAAACGCTCACCTTGGATACTCAAGTAACGGTATTTCAACGTATTTAAATGGTGACGGAGAAGGTCAGGCATCAGGTACGATTGAATTCTTTTCCCAGCGCTATGGATTGCCGGGGCAAGTTGGAATTACAGTGACATCTAACTACGGTGTTATTGCTTTGGAAACTGGAGGAGTATGGGGTGGTGACATCATCTTTAATCCTCGAAATGGTTATTTTGTTGAAGCGAGGGGACCTTTGAAAGTCCAACGTGAAATTGTAAGTATTGAAAATCGAATTACCATAATTCCTGGAGAAAGTGATACTTATTATAACTTTGGGATTGCTTATGATTCCTCCAATATTAAACATCCTTCACTTTATCCAACTTACAACGATAGAGGGTATATTGGATTATCCAACTCTTATTTACGTGGAGCGTATATCAATAATGTTAACTATGAAAATTTAATAAAAAAATCAACAAGAGAATCGAAAGAAAATGTTGTACCAGCAGATACAAAAGAGTATTTATCAATTATGAAAACTTTAAAAATTTATCAATACAATTACATCGGAAATACTCAAATTAATATAGGAGTAATAGCTGAGGAGAGCCCAAATGAAATTTTAACAGAGGATAGAAAAGCTGTTATTCCTGATAACATGTTAGGGATTACAATGGGGGCATTAAAAGAAAACTTGAAAATTACACAAAACCTCGAAGATCGCATAGCAATGTTAGAAATCGAAAATCAATATTTAAAACAAAAAATTCAACAATTAGAGGAGATGATTGCATGAAATTAGAAATCAAAAATATTGATATTGCGAAAGTGATTAGCTTTTTAGAAAACGAAAACTTTAAAGGTATTAAAAGCATCATGCGTTCAAAAGTTACAAATTATTTAGCGAAACAACTTCAAGAAGTTGTCAAAGGAGAAAAAACAATTAGAGAAGATTTAAAAGATGAGCCAAAAAAATTAGAAGAAGAATTGAAAGCATATTTTAACGAAACTGTAATAGTTTCCGGTGACAACTTTGTAAAACCATTAAATGTGATTAAGGAAAAAATCAAAGAATTAACAAGCGAAGAGTGTGCGCGTGAATTTAGTGGTAATGACGCTTACGCTCTTTCTGTTTTATATGATGCATTTGAGTTAGAAGGTGAGGAATAATGTTGAACCTACAAATTAATAATGTAAATATGCGTTATGCGGAAGGAACTTTAGATAGCGTTCAGGTCTATTTTTCGGGTCGAAATGAAGATGGCTCGATTAATATTTCTGGCTATATTCCAATGACAGCTAGTGAATACGAGGGGAATGAAACACTATCACATTTAACAGCACTCGTCAAATCAAAATTGGAAGAGAAGTTAAGTTCAGATTAAGAAATTTTATACAAAACAAATTATATGTATAATTAAAAAGAACTATGTAATAATAAAATACTTTTCCTGTGTTGAAATCATAAGGAGTAAAATAAAATTGACACCCTAATTATTGTTGAAACCCCCCTTCTGAGTACCGATAAATATTGAAGGGGGGATGTTTATTTATGAAAACATTAGGTAATGGTCCATATTTGTATTTATTATGGTTAATTCCAGTATTTACAATAATTAAATTTTTTATAGACAATTGGAGAGCAACTGCTTTAGAAAAAATGCTTATGAGTAATTTTGAAAGATTTCAGTTGCGTTTGACTAAATATATTTTGACAGGTGTTGTATTCGGAGTATCTATATACTTCTACTTTTTAGCTTTCGACAAAAAACTACCTGAAAACTATAATGACAAATTTATGGCTATTATAATTATTGCTAGTATGATTGCAATAGTATTTTTTATTTTTGAGCAATTTCTTTTACTTATTGATAGATTAATATCGGTGTATAAGATTGAATATTACATTGTAGATGAGAAAAATCAACCAATTCAACAAGTTATTAAAATGAGTAGAAAAAATCAATTATTAGTAAAATCATCAGATGGAATTGAAGAATTTATTGATAAACCTAGAACAAAAAGATATTTAAAAATTAGAAGACCAAATAAAAATATTAGTAAATTATATCAAGGATATTTAATATATTTCGTAATTTTTTCGATTCTTGGATTGAGCATATGGCTGTTTGGTAAATTTATTAATACAACCAAATCATTGGATCAATTTATTATTTATATTTTGTTGATTATGTGTGGGATGGTATTCACACTATTAATTGCTAATCTAATAGAATTTAGGAAAAATAAATTACAAAACAATAATGTACCTAATAAACATACTATGTAGTAAGATTGGTATTTGTATGAGAAGGAAAACAATTTATTACAATATTTAAAAGGGAAAATTCCCCTTTTATCGAATTGAGTAGATGAAAGGGGGATTCAAAATGGAAAAATGTCCACATTGTGGTAATGGGATTACTTTCAAAAATGAAAATAGAACGATTGGTGGTATGGGCTATCCGGTCAAAGTTATTTCGTGTTTTAATTGTAATGCAATTCTAGGGATTACTCTCAGTGACGAAATGCAGGGTATGATTGAATTCATTTATAATAAAATAAGAAAATTAAATTAAACATAAAGCATCCTCTATGGGGTGCTTTTATTATGCACTCAAACATGCGTTTTATGTGGTTATAAGGAGGGAAATTATGGAAAAAGAACAATGGTATACGAATAAAGATTTGTTTGAACAAATAAATGCACTTCGTATGGAAATGCAACAAACGAGAGACATCATTCGTAAATACAACGGTCTAAGGGAAGAAATTGGCATCATGAAGGAAAAAATCAACAAAATGGAAGCCATGCAAGCAGGAAAAAACAAAGTTGGAGAAGCTATCCGCAATTGGGGCGGATGGCTTTTTGCTTTAATTACGCTATTTATCTTACTAAAAAATAACTTTTAAAGGAGGTGAACTAAATGGATAGAGGAACATGGATTAGAACAATAGTGCTTGTGCTAGCACTAGTCAACCAAATACTTGTTGCTTTGGGGTTAAACCCAATTCCGGGTTCACAAGAATTTTGGTACGAAGTACTTACAGCAACATTCGTAACAGGGTCAGCTATCATTGCTTGGTTTAAGAACAATTACATCACAGCTAAAGGTAAAAAACAAAAAGAAGTATTACAAAAACATGGTTTAACAAAATAGGGGCTGTCCGAAAAGTCAATTTTTAATTGACCTTCGGTCTAGCCCTTTTGTTATTTAATGGTACAAAAAAATCGT
>NZ_JBYLHW010000005.1:0-20531 GCF_057747715.1 Bacillus sp. JST-5
ATCTATCCGCCTCATTTACTCGATATGACCTTCGACAGAAAGAGCTTTGTTTTGTTATGCAAACTCACTCAATCATATCTAGCCTTATATGAGGTTCGTGTTCCTCGGACCGGTGTTTTGCCTCCAGCTTCCTTCAGATTCCGCGTCACCACGGACACCCTTGCTCTTGGCTAACCTCTACTTCTGTCTTCGGGGTTCGGGACTTACACCCTATAGTTCATGTACATGCCGGGCGCACATAAAAAAGGCAATGAGAGTTTATCTCATTGCCTGTGAAAAACCAAACTATAAAGGTTCTGCACAAGTGAGATAGCACTCCAAGATTTTTCGTAATCTTGACAGTTCTGCATTTATTCAATACAGACCCAGCAAAAGTTTCGATGAGGAAACTTTCACTTCGGCGAAATCCCCTTTCAAAGTTTTTCTAAGGAGCTCATCCTCCTCCAAACTTCTACTCTTGAATTTCGCGCCTCTACCTTCACTTTTTATGTTCAAAGTGTGTAATTAAATTTTGTTTATCATACCATAAAGTCTTATGATACTCAATGTTCTTTTTGCAATTTTTCGTAAATGGCTTCACTTACATTTCTCGGAATGCCTATTTCAATAAATTCTTCTACCGATGCTTCCTTCATTCTTTTCACGGAGCCAAAATGTTTCAATAACAGTTTCTTTCTTTTTTCTCCTACTCCAGGAATATCGTCTAATACGGATTGGAATAAGGATTTTCCACGTAATTGACGATGGAAGGTAATCGCAAAACGGTGCACTTCATCTTGAATCCGTTGGAGCAAATAAAATTCTTGGCTTCTTTTATCGAGTGGAACCACTTGTAATGGATCCCCAAACAAAAGGGATGATGTTAAATGCTTTTCGTCTTTCGATAGACCGGCAACGGGAATGTGCAAGTTTAATTCATTTTCTAGAACATCTTTAGCTGCTTCTATTTGCCCTTTTCCCCCATCGATAATGATTAAATCAGGAAGTGGTAGGTTTTCTTTTAAAACTCTTATATATCTTCTTCGAACAACTTCCCTCATCGTTTCATAATCATCTGGTCCTTGAACCGTTTTTATTTTATATTTACGATATTCTTTTTTAGCTGGTTTCCCATCAATAAAAACTACCATTGCCGATACGGGGTTTGTTCCTTGAATGTTAGAGTTATCGAATGCTTCAATTCGATAAGGAGGATAAATTCCCATTGCTTTCCCTAAATTTTCAACTGCTTTAATCGTTCGTTCTTCATCTCTTTCAATTAACGAAAATTTCTCTTCTAATGCAATAGATGCATTTTTCTTCGCAAGTTGGACTAGTTCTTTCTTTTTCCCTCGTTTTGGTTGCAGTACTTTCGTATTTAGTAATTGTGTCACTAAATCACTGTCTACTTCCTCTGGTAGTAAAATTTCTTTTGGAATAAGATGATTCGCTTTATGATAAAATTGTCCGATAAACGTTAACAGCTCTTCTTCTGGCTCATTATAGACAGGGAATAAAGAAACATCTCTTTCGATTAGTTTCCCTTGACGAATAAAAAAGACTTGAACACACATCCAACCTTTGTCTACTGCATAGCCGAAAACGTCTCGATCGATAAAATCACTCATTGTCATTTTTTGTTTTTCCATTGTTGTTTCAATATGTTGGATTTTATCTCGGTATTCTTTCGCCCGTTCAAATTCTAAAGCTTCTGAGGCTTCAAACATTTTTTTCGTTAATTCTTCTTTTACTTGTTTGTATCCACCATTTAAAAATGAAATGATCTCTTCGGTCATTTGTTTATAAGTTTCTTCCTTCACTTCATTGACGCAAGGAGCCAAACATTGTCCAAGATGATAATAAAGACAGACTCGATCAGGAAGAGAAGAACATTTTCTCAATGGATACATTCGGTCAAGCAACTTTTTTGTTTCATTAGCAGCATATACGTTTGGATAAGGTCCAAAATATTTCCCTTTATTCTTCTTTACTTTTCGAGTAATGATTAAACGAGGATGTCTTTCGGTCGTCAGCATTATATATGGATAACTTTTATCATCCTTTAACATAACATTGTATTTAGGATTATACTTTTTGATTAAGTTCATTTCCAAAATTAATGCTTCGATATTGGATGATGTGACGATGTATTCAAAATCTTCTATTTCATTGACTAAACGTTGAGTCTTTCCATCATGTGTACCAGTAAAATAAGATCTCACTCGATTTTTTAAAATTTTCGCCTTCCCAACATAAATAACCGTTCCTTGCCGATCTTTCATTAAATAACATCCCGGTTGGTTCGGCAAAATGGATAACTTTTCACTTAAGTGACTTTTGATCTCCATACCATTCACCACTTTTTACTCGGTTCAAATTTCGTCTTCTTCTAAAATATTATCATACTGAATCATGAAATAAGTATCATTATGTTCGAACCGAAATAAAATCAGAAAAACAAAAACAGTCCCTTTTCAGAGACTGTTTCAAATGTGATTATAGATGGTTATTGATTAATTCTTGAAGTGCTTCTTTTGGTCGAAATCCTACCACTTTATCTACGACTTCTCCATTTTTGAAAAGGTAAAGTGTTGGGATACTCATAACACCAAATTTTGCAGCTGTTTCTTGGTTTTCATCAACATCTAATTTTACGATTTTGACTTTGTCTCCCATTTCAGCATCTATTTCTTCTAACACAGGAGCAATCATTTTACATGGACCACACCATGGTGCCCAAAAATCAGCTAGAACTAGACCAGTACTAGTTTCTTTTTCAAATGTTTGGTCAGTAGCATTTACAATTGCCATTTATTATTCCTCCTAAACCAAATTAGTAATACAAGTATAACATCATCTTCCATATTATGCGAATGTTATGCACGAACCATTCTTTTGATTGAGCCTATTTTCTTATAAATAAAGAAGAAAAGCTTGCGAGAAGAACTTCGCAAGCCTTTTTGTATTAAGAAGTTTGAGCTTTTAATTTTTTAAATTCTTCGGTTAACATTGGAACAACTTCGAATAAGTCACCGACAATTCCGTAATCGGCCACTTTAAAGATATTTGCCTCAGGGTCTTTGTTAATGGCAACTATTACTTTTGAGTTAGACATTCCTGCTAAGTGTTGAATCGCTCCTGAAATCCCACAGGCAATATAAAGATCTGGAGTAACGACTTTTCCTGTTTGCCCGATTTGTAAGGAGTAGTCGCAATATTCCGCATCACAAGCCCCGCGGGAAGCACCAACTGCGCCTCCTAATACGTCTGCAAGTTCTTGTAATGGTTTGAAGCCTTCAGCACTTTTCACTCCACGCCCACCAGCGACAATGACTTTTGCTTCCGTTAAATCGACACCTTCACTTGTTTTTCTAACAACTTCTTTAATGATTGAACGTAAATCTTTTATATCAACGGAAATGGATGATACTTCGCCAGAACGGTTTTCGTCTTTTTCTAATGGTGTGATGTTATTTGGACGAACGGTTGCAAATAATAATCCATCCGTAACAATTTTCTTTTCAAATGCTTTACCAGAATAGATTGGTCTTGTAAAAATAATATTTCCATCTTCATTTCCTATAGCCGTTACGTCAGATACTAAACCAGAATTCAATTTACTAGCAATTTTCGGAGATAAGTCTTTTCCTAGTGCAGTATGACCGAACACAATACCATCTGGATTTTCTGCTTCTACAACAGCCATAAATGCTTGTGAATATGCATCAGAAGTGTATTGAGCTAATTTTTCATCCTCTACAATTACAACGCGATCGGCTCCATAATGAATTAGGGAATTTGCTAAATCTTTTACTTGTTCTCCTAATAAAACACCGACAACTTCTCCACCTTCAGCCATTGTTTTAGCAGCGGTAATCGCTTCATATGAAACATTTCTTAATTGTTGATCACGAACTTCTCCTAATACTAATACTTTACGTGTCATTATGATAACCTCCTGAGATCTAATCTAATGTTTATTAGATAACTTTCGCTTCTTTATGAAGGAGTTGTACTAATTCTTTCACTTGGTCCGCTAAGTCTCCTTCTAAAATTTTTCCTGCTTCTTTTTGAGGAGGTAAAAATACCTCGATTGTCTTTGTTTTTGGTTCTACATCGTCTTCGTCCAAATCTAAATCATCTAATTCCAACTCATCAAGCGGCTTCTTTTTCGCCTTCATAATTCCAGGTAAAGAAGGATAACGAGGCTCATTCAACCCTTGTTGTGCAGTCACAAGTAATGGTAGGGACGTTTCAATTTTCTCTTCATCACCTTCTACATCTCTCGTTACATACACTTTGTCCCCTTCAATTTTTAGGTCGGTAATGGTTGTCACACAATTGATTCCTAATAGTTCCGCAACACGTGGACCAACTTGACCAGATCCACCGTCAATAGCAACATTACCAGCTAAAACTAGATCAACTTCTTTATCTTTTAAATATTCTGACAATATTTTTGCTGTTGTATATTGGTCTCCATCTTCAAGATCATCTTCTACATTGATAAGGACTGCTTTATCTGCCCCCATGGCCAATGCAGTACGTAATTGTTTTTCACTATCTTCATTTCCTACTGTTATAACGGTAACTTCACCGCCATGTTCGTCTCGAACTTGAATCGCTTCTTCAATGGCATATTCGTCATATGGATTAATGATGAATTCTGCCCCATCTTCGTTGATCTTCCCATTAGAAAGAGTAATTTTTTCTTCCGTATCAAAAGTACGTTTTAATAGAACATAAATATTCATTTCAAGTTACCTCCTATTGATTTGCCTTTATCTAGATTCATAGATTGAAAGCGCTAACACTTTTCATATAAAGGAATGTAAGATTCTTCTTACTTTCCTTTAAATACAGGTTCTCGTTTTTCGATAAATGCTTGAATGCCTTCTTTTGCATCTTCTGAAACAAAGATCGTTCCAAAAGATTCTGCTTCTTTTTTCGCCCCAAGATAAAACTTTTCAGATTTTCCATAGTTTAATAGATGAATAGCCGCTTTTACAGATATTGGGCTTTTCTTTTCAATCTTTTTTGCGAGCTCTTTTGCTTTTTCTAACACTTCTTCTTCCGGAAAAGCTCTAGTTGCTAATCCCCATTCAACAGCTTCTGTTCCTGATATCGGTTCACTCGTTAGCATCATCTCTGCTGCTTTTGCAGGTCCAACATATCGCGGTAATCTTTGCGTTCCTGCAAATCCTGGAATTAAACCTAATTGGAGTTCTGGAAGTCCTAACTTCGCTGTCTCGCTTACATAGCGAATATGACAAGCCATTGCTAGCTCGAGTCCACCACCTAAAGCTGCACCGTGAATGGCTGCAATGATCGGTTTCGGGTATTGTTCCATTCGTTCAAATACGTCTTGGCCGTTTAAAGCAAGTTTGGAAAACTCTTCACCAGTAGAAATCGTTGTAAATTCTTTAATATCCGCTCCTGCTGAGAAAAATCTTCCTTCTCCATGTAGAATAATTACTCTCACACGTTCATCGTTTTCCAACTGTGTTAATAATTCATCAATTTCACGAATGAGCTGTGAGGACAAGGCATTCGCAGGTGGACGTGTAATGGAAACAATCGCCGTTTTCCCATCTAACTCCCATTTTAAATGTTCCATCTTGATTCACTCCTTTTCACTTTCGTATCCTAACCCGTTAATCAGTAGATTTTTAACCTTTGGGGCAAGTGAAATTAAGTGATACTTCTGTTCGTTCATAACCCATGTTGTTACTGTTTCATCTATTGTACCAAATATCATTTGTCTTGCTAATCGGACATCTAAATTTTTATTAAATTCACCTCCAGCGATGCCACTTTCTAAAATATGATCGATTAATTTTAAATATCCTTTCAGTACATCATTGATTTTCAATCGTAATTCTTTATTGGATTGTCTTAATTCTAATTGTGTAACAATCGCTAAATGTGGATCTTCCGATAAAATTCGGAAATGATTTTCAATTAACAGTTGAAGTTTCTCAACTGCTGATGTTTTGCCCTTAATCGATTCTTCAAGGGCTTCAATAAACTGGCCCATCTTTTCTTGAAAAAGTGAAATTAAAATGTCCTCTTTGTTTTTAAAGTATAAATAAATGGTACCATCAGCAACTCCTGCCTGTTTTGCAATCTTTGATACCTGTGCTTGATGGTACCCATTTTCAGCAATTACAATAACTGCTGCATCAATGATTTGTTTATATTTCGGTCTATTTGATTTCAACCTATTTCCACCTTCCGTCATCATTCACCAACAAATAATGAATGAATCATCATTCATAATTCTATATTAAAGGTTGAAATCAATTGTGTCAATAACATCATAGCAAAGCTTGTCCACTTATTTTCAGAAAGAAAGAGCCAATTGGGCCCAAGTTTTAATTAAGCTTCCTTTTTCTCTTCCTGTTCATTCGCTTTCTTTTTTTCTTCTTCCACTAACACTCTTCTTAATATTTTACCAACTGCTGTTTTTGGCAACTCTTTTCTAAATTCATAAATGCGAGGGACTTTATAGGCGGCTAAATGCTTACGTGCGAATTCATCCATTTCGCTTTCTGTAACATTTACACCTTCTTTTAATACAATATATGCTTTTACTGTTTCACCTCGATATGGATCCGGTACACCAGCAACAACCGCTTCAGCTACAGCTGGATGTTCATAAAGAACTTCTTCCACTTCACGAGGGTATATATTATATCCACCGGCAATAATCATATCCTTTTTCCTATCAACGATATAAAAATATCCTTCTTCATCCATATATCCAAGATCGCCTGTATAAAGCCAACCATCTTTTAGTGTCTGTTCTGTATCATCCGGTCGATTCCAATAACCTTTCATGACTTGAGGACCTTTAATGACTAATTCGCCAATTTCATTCGGTGGCAAATGTTCACCTGTTTCCAATGAGACAATCGCTGCATCTGTATCCGGCCATGGTACACCAATACTTCCTTTTTTCCTAGGGCGATCCCATAAAAAGTTTGCATGTGTCACCGGTGAAGATTCTGTTAATCCGTAGCCTTCTACTAATTTTCCTCCTGTAACTTTTTCAAATTGTTCTTGAACTTCTACCGGTAAAGGAGCTGAACCACTGATACATGCTTTGACGGATGAGAGATCGTATTTGGTAAGGTTTGGATGATTTAAAAGCCCTACATATATGGTTGGAGCCCCAGGGAATAAAGTCACTTTCGTTTTTTGAATCGTTTTTAATGTCGTTTCAGGATCAAATTTAGGAAGCAGGACCATTTTATTACCATTAATTAAAGAAAGTAGCATAACAGCCGTCATTCCATAAACATGGAAAAATGGCAAAATTCCAAGGACGACTTCTTCTCCTTTGCTTGTTTTATACAACCATGCATCAGACATTTTCACATTGGAAACTAAGTTTTTATGCGTTAACATAACTCCTTTTGGAAACCCTGTTGTTCCGCCTGTGTATTGAAGCAGTGCCAAATCTTCATCGATATTAACCTCATATTCAATTGGTCGGGCAAAGCCTCTTTTCATAATTTCCGTAAATAAATGATGGTTTCCTTCATGTTCTACTTTTACAGAAAAACCATATTGCTTTTTTTGAATAAACGGGTAAATGATGTTTTTCGGGAATGGCAAATAGTCTTTGATAGCGGTTACAATTATGTGCTCCAAATTTGTTTCATTCATGACTTTAGAAACTCTTGGGAACAAAATGTCTAGTGTAATAATTGCTTTTGCACCGGAGTCTTTCATTTGATAAGACAATTCCCTTTCCGTATATAATGGATTTGTTTGAACAACAATTCCTCCGGCGTATAAAATACCAAAATAACTAATGACTGACTGTGGAGTATTAGGAAGCATGATGGCTACTCGGTCACCTTTTTTGATACCAATTTCTAGTAGGTAGTTTGCAAGTTTCAATGAGGACTCATACACTTCTTTAAACGTGATTTCTTTACCCATGAAATGAATTGCATAATGATCCGGAAATTTTTCTGCCGTTTCCGTTAAGTATTGTTGAATCGGCTTCTCTCCATATTCCAGCGAATGTGGAATTTCTTCCGGATATAATTTTAACCATGGCCGTGTATTTTCCATTTTCCCCCTCCTTTAATAGTTAAAAAAGTTTGAACTTTCAAACTGTTCTACAACAATTATAATATACTAAAAAAATAGTGGCAACGATTTCATCAATACTATTTCACTATTATTTTTTTAAAATAAAAAGGAGCAATGAAATAATCATCGCTCCTCACTCTTATATAAAAATTCTTATCTTTGTTCAGAAACATTATAGTAATAAACTTTTCTCATTATGTGAAATATAAAAGATAAATAACTCCTGCGATAAAAAAGATGGTACATAAAAGCATTAACACTTTACTTAACGTTTTCAAAGCTTTAACTCCCTTCTTGGACGTTTGGCAGAAACTAACTATGATGTTATTCCTGCCCCTATTACGTATGAAAATCCAATCGAAAGGACCATTGATATAAGTCCAACAGCACGGTTATCATTTTCAATTTCTTTATCTACATTAAATTGTGGTGTCAAAAATTCGAAAATAAAATACGTAATTAAAAGAAGTGTAAATCCTACAATTCCCCAGCCGATCATACCAAATATATGTTCGTGATGTAATAAAGAGTGACGAAAGATATTGCATATCCCGAATATTTTTCCACCGGTAGCCATGGCAACTGCAACATTTCCTTTTTTGATTTCTTCCCAATTTTTATATTTTGTCACTAGCTCAAAGATGGTTAAAAATATTACGATGCAAAGAACAGATACGCTAAAGTTCGCTGCAATTAGTACATATTTATTTTCCCAAAATGAACTCATTTTTTTTTACCCCTTTATTCGTTATTTAAACGATACAATTGTAACTCCTGAGCCGCCTTCACCAGCTTCCCCAAAGCGAATATTTTTGATGAATCGGTGGTTTTTCAAATACTCTTGTATTCCTTTTCTTAAGGCGCCTGTACCTTTTCCATGAATGATGGATACTCTTGGATAACCCGCAAGTAATGCATCATCAATATACTTTTCTACTTTTAAGATTGCGTCTTCCAACCGTTCTCCACGCAAATCAAGTTCTAAAGGTACGTGATAATCACTTCCTTTAATGGTTGCAATTGGCTTCGTTTCCACTGGTTTTGGACTATTCATTAATTGAAGATCATCGGCATCCACTTTCATCTTCATGATTCCAATTTGAACGATCCATTGATTTTGATCAACTTTTTCTAATAAATTCCCTTTTTGTCCTAATGAAATAACTTTCACTTCATCACCTGGTTGAAGCTTACGGCTTGAAACCTGAGTCTTTCGAAGTTTTTTCGGTTCTTCACTTTCTGGTATAGCATTTTGCAGGCGCTTTTTCGCTTCAATGAGTTCATGTTCTTTGATTTGCGCTCCACGTTTAAGCATCATTTCACGAAGTTCTTTAATGATACTTTCTGCTTCTTTTTCTGCGTTTTTAATGATTTCAGTTGCTTCTTTTCTTGCTTCCTCGAGAGCTTGTTCACGAGTAGCTAAGTATTTATCCATCTCTCTTTGCAATTGTTCATGTAATTCTTTAGCTTCTAATAAATATTTTTCTGCTTCTTCTCTTTCTTTTTCCGCTAGTTTTCTACTTTCTTCTAATGAAGCAATCATATTTTCAACTTTATTGCTTTCCGTACTAATTTGTTCTCGAGCCACTTGAATGATTGACTCAGAAAGTCCTAGTCTTTTTGAAATTTCAAATGCGTTGCTTCGTCCCGGTAACCCGATTAATAATCGGTAAGTTGGACTTAATGTTTCTACATCAAATTCAACACTTGCATTAACTACCCCTTTTCGATTGTAGCCATATGCTTTTAATTCTGGATAGTGAGTAGTTGCGATGATACGAGCTCCGATTCGATACACTTCATCTAAAATGGAGATGGCTAACGCAGCTCCTTCTTGCGGATCTGTACCAGCTCCTAGCTCATCAAATAAGACTAGACTGTTGTTTGTCACTTTCTTTAAGATGTCAACAATGTTTACCATGTGAGACGAAAACGTACTTAAACTTTGTTCAATCGATTGCTCATCTCCGATATCGGCAAATACCGCATCAAACACTGCAGCTTCTGAATCCTCGTTAGCTGGAATTGCCAACCCTGCTTGAGCCATAAGAGTTAATAAACCAACCGTTTTTAATGCTACCGTTTTTCCACCTGTATTCGGTCCAGTAATGACAATCGTTGTATATTCTTTCCCTAGTTCTATACTATTTGGAACAACTTCTTCTGCGGATATAAGTGGATGCCTTGCATTTTTGAAATGAATATAACCGTTATTGTTCATAATCGGTTTTGTCGCCTTCATTGCGTTTCCATACTTTGCTTTTGCAAAGATGAAATCCAACTCTTTAAGAGCATAGACAAGTTGCTTTAAATCTTCATGATTTTCCGCTACTTTTTCACTTAGTTCATTTAATATTTTTTCAATTTCTTTCTGTTCTTCTACTTTTGCTGATTGTAACTCATTGTTTAACTGTACGATTACTTGCGGCTCGATGAAGAGGGTTTGACCGGATGATGATTGATCATGAACTACCCCGCCGTAATGGGCACGATATTCTTGTTTAACCGGAATAACAAAACGATCATTTCTTATCGTAATAATAGCATCCGATAACATCTTTTGTGCACTTGAAGAACGGATCATACTTTCAAGTTTTTCCCGAACTCGAGCTTCATACGTACGAATTTTGATACGAATAGATCGCAATTTTTCACTCGCACTATCCAGCACTTCCCCATGCTCATTAATAGCATTTTTAATCGCCTTTTCTAAGTGATGAGGAGGGTTCATCTTTTCTTCAAGTTTTTTTAAGATTGGAAACGATTCGTTTTCCGACATTTCTAAGATAAAATGTTTCATTTGTCTGCTGGCATAAATGGTACTAGCAACTTCTACTAAGTCAGTTACACCTAATGTACCACCAATTTCTGCGCGTTTAATATGGGCTGTAATATTAAAAATGCCACCAAGTGGAACGTTTCCATTTAAACGCAAAGCTTTTCTCGCCTCATCAGTTTCTTCTTGCCATTGAATAACTTCTTCAAAACTTGTAGATGGGAACAAATTTTCAATCTTTTCTTTCCCTAATGAAGATGTGGCATAATTCATTAATTGCTCTTTAATCTTTTGAAATTCTAAAACTTTAAGTGTTTTAACTTCCACGGAGATAACCTCCTTTATCTGTTGGTCTTCTTGTTATTCAACTGCTGCAGTAAATCTTTCGCATGGAACGTGTTGATACAATCCATTTTTTTCAGCCAACCTTTTCTTGCTAATTTTGTACCAATTTCCATAAAATGCAGCTGATTGATATGATGCGCATCCGTATTAATCGCGATTTTTACTCCCATTTCGGTTGCATCTTTTAATAATTGATAGGATAAATCAAGACGATTAGGATTCGCATTTAACTCTAAAATCGTATTTGTTTCTTTCGCCATATGCAATAGTTTTTCTACATTTACTTTATATCCTTCTCTCCTACCAATAATTCTTCCTGTTGGATGAGCAATGATGTTTACATAAGGATTTTCACAGGCGTTTTGTAATCGTTTCATTATCATGTCTTCGCTTTGTTGGAAACTAGAATGGATAGCTGCTATGACAATGTCTAATTCTTTTAAGATGTTATCCGGATAATCAAGTGAACCGTCCGGTAAAATGTCCATTTCTACACCAGAAAAAATCACAATATCCCGATATTTTTCATTAAGTCTGGCAATTTCCTCTTTTTGTTTAAGCAGTCTGTCAATGGTTAAACCATTGGCAACCTTTAAGTATTGGGAATGATCTGTAATTGCTATATATTCATAGCCTTTTCTTCTCGCTTCTTCAATCATTTCCTCAATGGTATGAGCACCGTCGCTCCATGTCGTATGCATATGCAGGTCGCCTTTTATATAATTCAAATGGACTAGCTTTTCTAACTCTTCTAATCGATCTAGTTCACTACCATCTTCGCGCATTTCTGGTGGAATAAAAGGAAGGTTAAAATGTTGAAAAAATTCTTCCTCGGTTCGAAAATGTTCAACGTGTCCTGTTTCGATTTGTTCGACCCCGTATTCACTAATTTTTTCTCCACGCTCTTTTGCGATTTGTCTCATGCGAACATTATGGTCTTTTGAACCAGTAAAATGGTGAAGAGTTGTCGCAAACTCTATTTCATGAACAATGCGAAAATCGACCGATACATCAAAATCTAAACCTAATACACACGAAATCTTTGTTGGACCGCTTGCCAATACTTCTTTTATATGTTCTAAGCTTAACAGTTGTTCAATAACTTTATCTCGTTCATTAGTTGAGATGATAAAATCTAAATCTTTAATCGTTTCTTTATATCTTCTTAAACTTCCAGCACGTGAATATTGTATAATACCTTCCATCTTTTGAAGTTTTGATTCTATCCATTCAGCTACCGAAAGCATATAGGCAATTGGCAGCCGTTCAGGTCTTTGACCAAGTTTTTCTAGTTCAAGTAAAATCTTCTTTTCTGTTTTTTCTCCAAAACCAGCCAAATGGCGTATTTTTCCCGATTGACAAGCTTCTTTTAATTCATCCGCATTAGTTATATTTAATTCTTGATAAAGACGAGCGATTTTCTTTCCCCCCAAACCTGGGAGTTTCAAAAGTGGGATTAGTCCATTGGGAACTTCTTCTATTAATGACTGTAAAACTTCACTATTTCCAGTACGAATATACTCTTGAATGATCGATGCGGTACCTTTACCTATGTTTGGAAGTGTAGTGAAATCTTCAATCTCTAATAATCCTCGCTCATCTCTCTCCAAACTATTGGCCGCTTTTCGGAAAGCACTTATTTTAAAGGAATTTTCTCCTTTTAATTCCATATACATTGCAATAGTTTCTAATAATTGAATAACATCTTTCTTATGAACGTTCATTATGGAACACCTACTCCATTTATTATAATGGGACAATTCAAATTTATCATGTTTTAGTTCAAAGGAAAAATTGAAGTAGTTATAAACATGGAAAAACTTCTCTTTCCCATTTATTGAAAGAGAAGTCCAGCACTTCATTCGTTATTTGGCAATCCATAACTCTTGAATTTTCTTTGTTAATATTGGAGTATGTTCGATGATAAAGGTTGCCATAAATGACTGTTCGATTGTTTGTTGAACAAAACCGATTGGTACCGTCGAGCCTATGTATAACAAAACAAAAATGATTAAATACATTTCAAGAAAACCTAAAATGGAACCCGCCCAAACATTTAATTGCTTGATAATTGGGATGTTTGCTAAAAAGTCCAGCATCGTACCAATCACTTGTAGCAATATTTTAATCGCGAAAAAAATGATGACAAACGATACTCCGTTATAATATGCCGTTTCTGCATGAATAGCATCAAAAACGAAAGATATAACTTCATTATCAAAATTAGGATAAGGAATCCAAAGAATTAATTTTTCAGCTAAATCATCATAATAAATAGCGGCAATAATAAAAGCGATAAAGAAACTCACTAAATGGATCGCTTGTAAAATAAATCCTCGTCTTAAACCAATAAAAAAACCGAAAACGAGTAGAATGATAATCAACAAACTTAGCATGCATGTTCAACCCTTTACTGTTCTAATTTCTTCTTTAATTTTAAATATTCACTGGCAGCATTAATAGCTGCTAAAACAGCTAGATTAGTAGAATCTAATGAAGGATTCCGGGAACTGAATTCGCGCATAATTTGGTCAACATAGTCAGCTACTTCTTTTATATGTTCAGGACTTTCTTGCCCAATTATCGTATAAGTTTTTCCATATATTTCAACAATCGTTCTTGATTTCGATTGATCTGTCAAAACAGTACCCCCTTTTTTGAATCCTAAATTCTATGATACCATGAAAAAATTTCAAATGGAAAATGATTTTATCTATTGGGGGAGTGATTATTGTCATAAAATTTTTTGTTTTTAGGAGGAAAGTGAGATCGCCATAATTTTGGAGAACACAAGTTTTTTGTATAGAAAAAAGTTTTGAGTTATAAATTTATCAATTGCCATTACAAGAATTTATTGAAGTTGCAAGTTTTTATTTGCACTCACAAATACATCTTTAGTAGTTACAAATTTTACTTTTTTAGTTACAAATAATTTTTTCAAAGTTGCTAATTGACTTTTGAAAGTTACAAATAATACTTTGAAAGTTACAAAAACATTTTCTCGAGTTGCAAATTGGTTCTCAATTTTTGCAAATATCTCTTCAATCGGTCAAGATTGGCTCTTGCCAATCTCTCCATTTTTTCGTCTTTAGTTTAGCTTGCAAATATATCGAGGTGGGTTGCAAATTTTTTCTTACTCCTCAATCTGTTTTTTTACTAGTTGTAAGTATTTTTTCCAAGTTACAAATTTTTTTATAGAGTTGCACCTAAACTGTTCGTGAAACAAGAATTGGCATTAGATGATTCTTGCATTTTGCAATAAAAAATAAAGGATGAACCGAATGCTGGTTCACCCTTTATGATTTTATCCTCTTAACGTAGCATTTGCTTTTTCTTTTAGAGCATTTAATACTTTTTCATGGACCGCTGTTACTTCTTCATCAGTTAATGTGCGATTCGGATCCATATATGTTAATGAGAAAGCAATTGATTTTTTGCCTTTTTCTACATGTTCACCTTCATACACATCGAACACTTTAACGGATGTCAATAACTTTTTGCCCGCTTCGAATATGATATTCTCTAATTCTTTTGCTTCTGTTTTTCGATCGACAACAAGTGCAATATCTCGAGAAATCGATGGATACTTTGGAATTGGTATATATTTTAATGGTTTAGATTCTCTGTTTAATAATTTTTCTAAAACTAATTCAAATGCATAAACCTCATCTAAATCATATGACTTCGCTTCTGTTGGATGGATTTGCCCAATATATCCGATTTCTTCATCGTTCATGAAAATTTTAGCTGTTCTCCCTGGATGTAAATGTTCAATATTCGCTTTTTCAAAACGGATGTCATTTAGAACATTTAATTTTTCAAATAAACCTTCTAGAATTCCTTTTACAGTATAAAAATCTACTTTAACTTTTTCTGCTTGCCATGGATGGTTGACCCAAAGTCCCATCAATGCACCTGCAAGATGTTCTTCTTCCTTTGGTAAAGGTTGTTGATCATTTTTCAAAAAGACAGAACCAATTTCATAAATGGCTAAGTTTTCATTTTTTCTTGCTTTGTTATAAGATAAAACCTCTAATAGTTGAGGAACTAAGCTTAGTCGTAAGACGCTGCGATCTTCGCTCATTGGCATTGCCAGTTTAATAGGCTCTGCATTTTTCAAAGCTAGTTTTTGACATTGCTTTTCATTGGTTAATGAGTAGGTGACCGTTTGAGACAAGCCGGCTCCTTCTAAAAATCTTCTCGTAATTCTTCGTTTTTCTTGATATGGAGTCAATCCTCCAATTTCTGTCTTTCCTTCTGGCAATGTTGTAGGAAGGTTATCATATCCAAATAATCGAGCAACTTCCTCAATAATATCTTCTTCAATTCGTAAATCGTTTCTTCTTGATGGGATGTTTATAATGAACGTCTCATTGATCATATCCACTTCAAGCTTTAATCGTTGTAAAATTTCTTTTACTTCATTAAGAGAAAGATTTGTACCTAACACACGATTTATTTTATTTAATGTAATTTGAACCGTTACAGGTTCCATTTGTAGATGATCAGCTTCAACAGATCCATCTAACACTTCTCCACCGGCATATTTCGCCATTAATTCAGCTGCTCTTTTGGCTGCTTCCCTTACACGACTTGGGTCAATTCCTTTTTCATAACGATTGCTTGCTTCACTTCTTAATCCGTGATCTTTTGATGCTTGACGAATGACTGGACTCGTAAAATACGCAGATTCAAGTAGAATCATAGTAGTGTCATCCCGTACTTCACTATTAGCTCCACCCATGACACCAGCTAATGCCACTGGTTCACTACCGTTTGTAATAACAAGGTGATTTTCTGTCAATGTTCTTTCTACATCATCAAGTGTAACGATTTTTTCTCCTTGCTTCGCTCGACGAACTAATATTTCTTTTGAGCCTAAACGATTGTAATCAAAAGCATGAAGTGGTTGTCCGTATTCTAGCAAAATATAATTTGTAATATCTACCACATTGTTATGAGGACGGATACCCGCAGCCATTAATCTTGTTTGTAACCAAAGTGGAGATGGTCCTATTTTTACATTTTTAATTACTTTTGCGACATACAAAGGATTGTCTTCTTTTGCATCTACACGAACAGAAATATAGTCGGAAGCTTTTTCAGAAGATGTTTGTTTTTGAATTTCAGGTAATTGAACGTCTTTTTTTAGAATCGCTGCTGTTTCATAAGCTACTCCTAACATACTTAATGCATCCGCACGATTTGGAGTTAAGCTCAGTTCTAAAACAGAGTCATCTAAATTTAATAATTGAATTACATCACTACCAACCGGTGTATCTTCTGGAAAAACATAAATGCCTTCCGCAAATTCTTTTGGTACAAGTTTTCCTTCAATTCCTAGTTCTTGCAGGGAACAAATCATTCCGTTCGACTCTTCCCCACGTAGTTTCGTTCTTTTGATTTTTATACCACCTGGTAAGCGAGCACCAATTTTCGCAACGGCAACTTTTTGTCCTTTCGCTACGTTTTTCGCACCACAAATAATTTGAACGGGTTCACCTTCACCTAAATCAACGAGACATTTATTTAAATGATCGGAGTTTGGATGCGGCTCACAATTTAATACATGACCAACTACAACATTCGAAATATTTTTCGAAAGCTGCTGAATTCCTTCAACTTCTATTCCACTTTTTGTAATGAGTTCTGCTAGTCGTTCTGGTGTTACAGAAGATAGATCGACATAATCATTTAACCATTTATATGAAACGAACATTTTGTTCCCTCCCTATTCGTTTATAGTGAAAAATTGTTTTAAAAATCTTTGATCATTCATATAAAACTGACGTATATCATCAATTCCATATTTGAGCATGGCAATTCGTTCTACTCCAATTCCAAAAGCAAATCCTGTATATTTTTTCGAATCAAATCCCGCCATTTCTAATACGCGAGGATGAACCATACCAGCTCCAAGCATTTCAATCCATCCTGTATGTTTACATACATTACATCCGCTTCCTCCACATAGGAAACAAGAAACATCTACCTCAACTGAAGGTTCTGTAAATGGGAAGAAGCTTGGGCGTAAACGAATGCTTCGATTTTCTCCAAACATCTCTTTCGCAAATGCTTCTAATGTCCCTTTTAAATCGCTCATGCGAATGTTTTCGTCAACTACAAGTCCTTCAATTTGCATGAATTGGTGAGAGTGGGTCGCATCATCATTGTCACGACGATAAACTTTTCCTGGACAAATAATTTTTACTGGCCCACGACCTTTTTTCTTCTCCATTGTCCTTGCTTGAACAGGAGATGTGTGAGTACGTAATAAAATTTCCTCTGTAATATAGAAAGAATCTTGCATATCTCTTGCCGGATGGCCTTTTGGTAAATTCAATGCTTCAAAGTTATAAAAATCTGTTTCCACTTCAGGACCTTCAGCAATCGAATAGCCCATCCCGATAAAGAAATCTTCTACTTGCTCAATTACTTTTGTTAAAGGATGTGGATTTCCTTGGCGAACTGGTCTACCTGGTAATGAAACATCAATGTCTTCTGCTTCCAGTTTTTTACGGACGGCTTCTTCTTCTAAATAAGACTGCTTTTGTTCAATTTGCTCTGCTATTTTAGAACGGATGTCATTTGCAAGTGCACCGATTTTTGGACGCTCTTCTGGTGATAGTTTCCCCATTCCGCGAAGCACTTCTGTGATTGGACCCTTTTTTCCTAAATAAGAAACTCTTATGTCATTTAATTGTTTTAAATCAACAGCATTTTCAATTTTCGATAATGCTTCCTCTTGCAATTCTAATAATCGTTTCTCCATTCGAAAAACCTCCTTATATGAAAAGTTGAAGTATGTATGGATATGTTTCTTTTTCTAATTCTACAGAATGATCAATACTTATTGGCGATATTCGCATTAAACGATCGAAACGTCTACATTTTGTTGTACTCATCATAACTAACATTAGTCATTACCTTACTTTTTACGTCTGATATACAAGATAAAAGTACCTAATATAATTAATAGAATTCCACCTACATATATATAGGTTTTGGGGGAAATGCCATGATTGTTCTCGCTTTTAACCTGTTCATTAATACTATTATCTTGTTGAACCTCATCAATTTTCTTTAAATTCGTAGATTGATCATCATGAATTTCTACCTCAAAACTATTATTGAGTTCTTTCATATCATTGTTTTCGTTCTTTGTCTTAGCATTTACATCTTGGTGATTAGAATCGTTTGTACTTATTTTCAACAGTATCTTTTGTAGAAGATTGATTAACTTCTACATCTTTTTTTGTTGAAGTATTGCTGTTAGTTATATTGGTAGACTTTTGGTTTGTTGCATTGCTATTAGTTGTAGTTTTTGAGTTAGAATTAGATTGTTTAGGCTGTTCTGTCTTTGATTTCTCGGTTTTAGATTGTTCTGTTTTTGTTTTTTCCGTTTTAGTTGTTTCAGTCTTTCGTTTCTCGGTTTTAGGTTGTTCTGTTTTAGGTTGTTCTGTTTTAGGTTTTTCATTTCTTATCGTATATACAGTTAGTATAGGAGGGTGGTCATGGTGTGGAGAACCGATTTCAAATGTTTGACCACTATATAAAACCTCGTAATTTGCCATTCCCTCTATAAAAAATTTATCTACTGCAGGAGTATATGTGCCAAAAACAAGACCTTTACAAGCCCCTGTTGCGTCTGCTTTTTTCATACCTACTGCATGTTTATCTGATTCTATCGTCATTACACATGTTTCTCGTTTTTCCTCTGCAAAAGCAAATGTAGTACTAAAAATAAAAACGAAGAAAGTTAATATGATTGTTAATGGTCTCTTCAGGATCTTTATACCTCCTTTCTTATTTTCGATTGTTTTGTATACCAAAACTACCCAAATAAAAAAACCTCTCCCTATAAAAGGGACGAGGTTATCTTCGCGGTACCACCCTCATTGACACAACAACATTGTGTCCACTCATTTGGATAACGGGTTTTCCCCGCTTCATCTTTACATTCCAATTCGGAATGGTCCCGATGAGGGCTCCTGAGGTGAACTTCATTTGCGCTTCCAGTAAATATGCTCTCAGTCTATGGCATATTCTCCCTTATAAAGGAAGGCTGCAAACTACTTTTCTCAATCATAGCCTTTTACAATTATGAAGTTAGTATTTATTATAGCTATCTCCGCTCATTTTTTCAAACCCATCTTATAAAACTCCGCGAAAATAGTACATTAAAATCCCAGAGGCAACCGCAACATTCAATGACTCACTTCTCCCATACATTGGGATATAAACATTGGCTGTCGTCATGCTCAACAATTCTTTACGAATACCGCTTCCTTCATTACCTACAATGAGTGCATATGAATCCGTTTTTTTTACTTCGTTTAATGGGATAGCATCATGTAGAGCAGAACCATATGTAGGAATCCCTTGTTCTGATAGTTTAGAAATCCATTCTTCTAATTTCCCTTTGATGATCGGTAAATGAAAATGACTTCCTTGAGCTGCTCGCAGTACCTTCCCATTAAATAAATCCACCGTTCCTTCACCAATGATAACTGCATCAAGTCCTATCGCATCTGCTGTTCGAATGATTGTTCCTAAATTTCCTGGATCTTGAATGCCATCAATAAGCAATAGTTTTTGAAACTGCTGGATTACTTCCTTTTTCGGTCGACATACAGCAAAAATATTTTGCGAATGCTCGGTTTCTGAAAGAGCTTTAGCAATTTCGTTGGTAACTATATATATAGGTATATGATCCACCTCTTTGATAAGTGATGAATCACTCGATTCACTAATGATTATTTCAGTTACAACGTCTTTTTCCTTAAGAGCTTCCTCTACTAAATGTTCTCCTTCGACAATAAATAAACCGCTTTTTTCCCGCCCTTTTCTTGTTAATAATTTCTTCCATTGTTTCACTTTTTCGTTTTGCATTGATTGAATACGTTTCATCTTTTTCACCCATTCATTGATTTAAAACATACATTTTCATTATAACGTTAAAGTTTTCATGTATATACATACATAATACACGAAAAAATAGACACGATAAAAATGAAGGAAAAATTTATGAGAGGGGCCATTCAAATGAATTTAAATCTTCGTCATGCTGTTATACAAAATGTTGCCGACAACAATGAAGAACAGTTAGAACAAACGATTGTCGATGCTATTGAACAAGGGGAAGAAAAATATTTACCAGGTCTTGGAGTTTTATTTGAAGTGATTTGGAATAATGCAACTGAAGAAGAAAAGAAAATGATGCTTGATACATTAAAAAATGGATTAAAAAAATAAAACGGGTCCAAAAACCCGTTTTATTTATTATTCAAACTTAATTTTATTTACCGTTTCACGATCGAGACGT
>NZ_JBYLHW010000005.1:20713-20991 GCF_057747715.1 Bacillus sp. JST-5
ATTTAATTCATCCGCAACATTTGTGACGAAATCACGCAATCCTTTATGGGATACCATAGAAGCATCGTATAAAACGATTTGAGGACCTTTCCCCGTTTTTCCTAATGCTTCTTTTTCTGTCACTCCTGGTGTATCCCCAGCAATACCTACATCAACTGCAAATCCAATGTCTGGTTTAATTTTGTTACTAGCTGTTTTAGCTCCGCGTAAGCCTACTTCCTCTTGAACCGCACCGACTCCATAAACAACGTTTGGATGGTTTTCTTTATGTAATTGTT